>NZ_JBKEBL010000132.1:0-52372 GCF_047973135.1 Paracoccus sp. (in: a-proteobacteria) | reverse complement strand
TCATCCAGTGAGACAGCCAAAGGATGCGCTGTTCGATGATCTTCAGGTATCGCGTCTTGTCGTCGCTCATTCCCATGCTCCGGGTTCTTGCGTGTGGATGGTGCAAAAAAAGGATCGCGGCACCACGGAAAGCGCAAGCTTCCCGCAAGCCGCATCGGAATGGACGGTAAAATGGTTCCAGCTTTGTGTCACGGATCCGTAAGAACTATGCCGGGCCTCTGTCAATGTGATTTTCGCCCGGCAGCCGGAACCGGTGCCTCAGCCGGGCAGAACCGGCGGGCGCAGGCGGATTTTCAGGTGCTTCTGTTCCAGGAATGTCATCAGCCCCTCGGGGCCAAGTTCGCGGCCAAAGCCCGACATCTTCCAGCCGCCAAACGGAGCCTGCAATTCGCTGGTGTCATTGACATTGACGCCCACCGCGCCAAACTCCAGCCGCTCGGCCACACCCCAGGCGGTCTCAAGATCGCCCCAGACATAGGCCGCCAGCCCGAAATCCAGCCCGTTCGCCACGGCCAGCAGGTCGTCCATACCGCGATAACCTGCAATTGCCGCCAGCGGGCCAAAGCTTTCCTCGGTCATCGGCAGGCTGTCCAGCGGGGCCTGATCGATCACCGTCGGGCGATAGAACAACCCCCGGTCCAGATCGCCGCCGGTCGCGCGCGCACCACCGGCCAGCAGCCGCCCGCCACGCGACACCGCATCGGCGACATGCCGGTCCGTCCGTGCAATGACCGAGGCGTTTTGCACCGGCCCGTATCCGATAGCCGGATCCTGCCCGTCGCCCAACACGGTATCCTCGGCCAGCCCCGCCAGAATATCGGCAAAGTCCTTGCGCTGGCTGTCATGCACCAGAATGCGGTTCACGGTGATGCAAATCTGTCCCATGTTCGAATAGGCGCGGCGATGGGCGGCCCTTGCGGCCTCTTGCAGGTCCGCACCGGGCAGCACGATAAAGGGCGCGTGCCCGCCCAGTTCCAGCGATACCCGCTTCAGGTTGCCCGCCGCCGCCCGCATGATCGCCTGCCCCGCCGGAACCGAGGCCGTGGCCGAGATCAGCCGCACCCGCGGATGGGCCGACAGCGCCTCGCCTGCGACGGGTCCAAGCCCCGGCAGATCGGCCAGCGCACCGGCGGGCAGACCCGCCTCGTGAAGGCAATCGACCAGCATGGCGATGGCCAGCGGCGTTTCGTGCGGCGATTTCACCACGATGGGACAACCCGCAGCGATGGCCGGCCCGATCTTCCAGCAATACAGATCGATGGGATAGTTCCACGGCACGATGGCCGCCGTCACGCCGATTGGCTGCCAGATCACCAGATTGCGGATCGCAGGCGAGGATGCCTGACGCAGCGTGCCCCAGACCCGCGTCGCCTCGGCCGCGTAATAGCGCAGCACCTCGGCGCCGAACAGGATTTCCTTCACGTTGTCGGGAACGGGCTTGCCCTGTTCGCGCGTCAGCAGCCGTGCCATGTCATCGGCGCGTTCCTCGATCAGCGCAGCGGCGCGGTTCAGGATGGCGGCGCGTTCCGTTTCGGCCATTCCGGCCATGACCGGCGCGGCGCGTTCGGCCGCAGCAACCGCGCGGTCCACATCCGCACCCGAGGCCAGCAACGTCCGACCCAGTTCATCGCCCGTGGCGGGGTTGATCAGCGCAAAGCTGTCGCAACCGGCAGGGCGGTGCCATGCACCATCAATGAAAAATCCGCGGGTTTCCATCAGCGTGCCCTTAGCCTGCGCCACAATTCGGCATAGTTGCGGTCGTTCTGTTCGGTGGCGCTGGCCTTGTCCAGGGTGTTGGGGCTGACCATGATATAGGGGTCGCGCCCCGCCGCCGCGATCAGGCGGGCGGTTTCAGCGTTGATTGCCTGCCCGATGGCGATGGCAATCGCGGTCGAGGTCGCGCCGACCCGGCCCCTGACGCCCTCGATCTCCAGCCCGGCATCGCCAAGCGGCACGACCGTATCCACGACGACATCGGCCAGTTCATACAGATGCTTGCCCGAGGAATGCCGCGACGGCGTGGCCGAGCTGTGCGGGATCGAGGTCACGCCGATCAGCTTCATCCCCTGCGCCTGCGCCTCGATGGCGATGTCCAGCGTGACGGCGTTCAGGCCCGAATGCGAAAAGATCAGCATTGCATCGCCCGGTTTCGTCTGATGCGAGGACAGGATCGCCCGGCCATAGCCTTCCTGCGAATGGATAAACCGGTATTGCCGCGCGCCCATGTCGCCCAGAACCCGGTGAAACGAGATCATCGAGCTTTCGACGATGGGGCGAAAGCCCGTGCAGGTGCCGGTGCGGGGATACATCTCCATTGCCGGAAAGGATCCGTGGCCAGTGCCGAAGGTAAAGACCAGATTGTCGCCAAGAATGGCGTCGGCGCAGATGGCGCCTGCCGCGCGGATAGCCTCGATCTGGCCGTCCTGCACGCGCCGCAGCCGGTCGATCACGGTTTGCAGATAGTCATGCGAAATGTCGTTCATTGCCTTGATCCGTTCTTCAGGCCGTCATGGCGCGCAGGGCGATGCGGAACATCCGCGCCTCGCCAGCGTCCAGCCGGGTCTTGTCAAGCTTTTGTTGGGTGATTCCGTCCACGGTGCCCAGACACAGCGTCGCCGCCGACAGCCCCTGCGACTGCGCCACAGCCAGCAGGGCCGAGGTTTCCATGTCGGTGGCCAGCACGCCATCGGCCCTCAGCCGCGCACGGACCGCATCGACGCGCGGCCTTGTCGCGTCTTCAAGCGCGAACATGTCGCGGTAAAAGGCGTCAAACGTGGCGTAGGTACCAGTATGAGGTGCCGCACCCTCGGCCCTTACGGCATCCTCAAGCCCGGCGATCAGCGCCGGATCGGCGGGGATCGGGCGGCTGGTATCGGCATAGGCGGGCGCGGTGCCGTCATGAGAAATCGCCGCGCGCGAAATCAGGAAATCGCCGGGGTTTGCGGGGGCGAAGTGCATTGCCGTACCAATCCGCAGAAAGCGGCGGATGCCCAGATCGGCCAGCTCGTGCATCACGATCGAGGCGATGGGCGCACCCATGCCAAAGGCCGCGACCGTCACCCTGCGCCCGCCGAACCCGCCCGTAACCGAGCGCAGCCCCCGCCTTTCGGGCAGAAAAGTCGCGTCGCTCAGCAAATTTCCGATCCGGGTCACACGGTCCGGGTCGCCGACCAGAATCGCGGCCTCGCCGATGTCGCGATCCGAATAGCCCAGATACCAGGCGGTTTTCATGATGCTTGCCTTTCCGTCAAAAGCTTTGCGGCGGCAGCCATTCCCGCCCCCACCGCAGCCAGCGGGTCCAGAACCCCGGCCATTTCGGCGGCGATAAAGCCCCCGGCGAATGTGTCCCCTGCCCCGGTCGCGTCCCGCACGTCGATCCGGGCGGGCGCGGGGGCGAAGGCGCTGCCTTGCAGGGTGATCACCTCGGCCCCGCGCGCGCCATGGGTCACGACGCGGATGGCGTTACCGCCGTCGATCAGCGCCTGTTCGGCATGATTGCAGAAAATCACATCCGCCCGCGCCGACAGCCGCTGCCGGGCGGCGGCATCAAAGGAATCGGCGTCGTTCTTGACCGCCCAGTACAGCCGCGCCGTCGCCGGGGCCAGGTCAAGGATCTGGCCGACCAGATGACCGGGCCCGACCGTGACGCACAGATGGCTTGCCGCGCTGATCAGCCCCGCCTGCGCGCTGGTCAGCCTGTGTTCCCCCGGAAATCCGGGGTCGTACAGGCACGAGACCGCGCCATCCGGCTGGCAGGCCAGTATCGACACGGGCGAGCGCCGCCCCGCCACAGCCGCGATACCGCTCAGATCCAGCCCCGCCGCCCGGCATTGCGCCATCAGCGCCGCGCCCGGCGCATCATCTCCGATCCAGGTCAGCGGCGCGGCGCACAGCCCCTGCCGCGCGGCGGCCATGGCGATATAGACCGGGCAGCCCCCGGCCCGCGGCCATGCCGCCGGATCGCGCCATGTAATACGCGTCGTACGGTCCTTGCCGATGTCGCCCGCCAGATGGATCGCGTGATCCAGACTGGCAAAGCCGGTCACGACAAGCCGCGTCATTGCAGCAGCGCCCCGGCCTCTTCCAGGCCGGTCACGCGCCCGAAATAGCGGCCCATATCCTCAAGCGAGGCCTCGGCCAGATGGGCACGGTTGGAATTGGTCGCCTCGCGCGGGATCACGACCTCCAGCCCGTTGGCAAAGGCGTCCTGCGCGGTGGCGCGAACACAGACATTGGTCTTGACGCCGCAGATCACCACCCGGCGTATCGCCTGTTCGCGCAGGAACAAGCCCAGTTCGGTTGCGAAAAAGGCCGAATAGCGGCGCTTTTCGATCACGATCTCGCGCGCATAGCCGCCGGGTCCAAAGCCCTTGTAGAACTCGGCATCGCGGCCTCCGTGCAGGCAATGGTCGGGCAGACGGATTTGTTCGAAATCGTCGAACCCCTGACGATGGCGGTCGGCGACATGGACGATGATCGCCCCGGCCTGCCGCGCGGTCGCGATCAGGTGCCGGACCGGGGCGATCACCTCGGGTGCGGCAGGATAAAAATTCTCTCCCTCGGGATGCAGAAACGAATTCTGCATGTCGATGACCAGAAGGGCCGTGCGCATTTCAGGTCTCATTCCTTTTCTTGTTGCGGATGGACGCGACGATCAGCGCGGCCAGAACCATGACATAAGGGATCGCGCCGATCAGCTTGGGCGGCAGGCCCGCCGTTTGCAGCCGGATCTGCGTGGCGTCCAGAAAGCCGAACATCAGACAGACCAGCGCCGTGGGCCAGGGCTTGTCGCGACCGAAATAGAACGCCGCCAGCGCGATGAAACCGCGTCCGCCCGACAGCCCCTCGTTGAACAGCCCGATCGATGCCAGCGCCAGATGCGCCCCGGCCAGCCCGGACAGTGCGCCCGCGATGGCCGTTGTCGCCTCTTGTATGCGCAGCCCGTCCAGACCCAGGGCACGGGCCACCTGCGGCGCGTTGCCGGTGGCCCGCAGCCGCAGCCCAAACCGCGTATCGGCCAGAACAAAGGGCATCGCTGCGACCGTCGCCCAGGCTAACAGCGTCAGCGGATCCAGCCCGGACAACATCCGCCCCAGCAGCGGAACGCCCCCCAGAGCCTCGGGCAGGACATGGGGCAGCAGCACCACATCCGGCAGGCGCAGCGTGCCCGATGTGCCGTATTGCCAACTGAGGATAAAGCCGATTCCCCCCGCAACCAGCACGTTCAGCCCCAGCCCGGCCACGATCATGTTGGCCTGCCCGCGCGTGATGGTCAGCGCGAACAACCAGCCGATGACCGTGCCGGTCAGCAGCGCCGCAAGGCAGGCCAGCAGCCAGCTTCCGGTCGCGGATGAGACAATGACAGCGACAAGCGCACCGGCCAGAATCTCGGCCTCCAGTCCGATATTGACGATGCCCGACTGCCGGTTGATCAGCCCGCCCATGGCAGCCAGCAGGATCGGCGTCGTCAGGACGATGGATGCGGCAAGGATCTGTTCAGGCATTGGTGTGCCTCCGCAGCCGGGGCAGCGCGATCTGCATGACCGCAAAGATCATCACAAGCCCTTGAATGATCTCGACCAGATCCAGCGGGATGTCGGAAAAAAGCTGGATCGTCGTCCCGGCCGAGGCCAGCGCCCCGAACAGCACCGCGCCAAAGATCATGCCGGCCGGATGGTTGCGCCCCAGCAGTGCGACCGCCATGCCCGTAAAGCCGTATCCCGGCGAGAAACTGTCGGAAAAGCGGAATAACTGCCCCAACCCGTGCGACGCGCCGCCAATCCCCGCGACCGCGCCCGACAGCACCATCACCGCGATCACCGTCGCCGGAACGGAAATGCCGATGGCCTGCGCAAACCGCCGGTTCAGCCCGACCAGCCCGCCCTCAAGCCCCGCAGGGGTATAACGGCACCACAGCCCATAGGCCACCACCACCGCCACGCCGATCAGGAACCCCGCATGCAGGGTCGATGGCGGCATCAAGCGGGGCAGATGCGCGGCGTCGTGAATGGCCGGCGTCATGTTGTTCCCCGCCGACGCCGACAGCAGCGGCCCGTTCACCAGATAGCCGGTAATCGCCAGCGCGACGAAATTCAGCATCAGCGTCGAAACGACCTCGTCCACCTCGTATTTCGCCAGCAGCCAACCGGGAAACCACAGCCATACCGCGCCCGCCACAGCCCCCGCGATCAGCGCCAGCGGGATCAGCATCAGGCCCAAACCGGCGGGCAGGGCAAACCCCGTGAATACCGCTGCCAGCCCGCCGACCAGAAACGCCCCCTCGACGCCCACATTGAACACCCCCGCACGGAAACAGACGGCGGTGGCCACAGCGGTGAACAGCAGCGGCGTCGCCGCCGACAGGGTCGAGGCGATGCGGCGGGCCGAGCCAAAGCTTTCATTGGCCAGCAACGCAAAGGTGGCCAAGGGGTTTTCGCCGATCAGGATCAGCAGCACCCCGGCAATCGCCAGCGCCAGCACAAAGGGCAGCAGCAGCGCCCTGAGGCTGGACCACAGTCCGTCAAGCATGTTCGCCCCCCATCACCATCATCCGCCCGATTTCCTGTGCCGAGGCACCGCGCGGCAATTCGCCCACGATGGCCCCTTCGGCCATGACAAGAATGCGGTCCGACAAGGTCTGGATCTCGTCCAGCTCTTCGGACACCAGCAGCACCGCACCGCCATCCGCCCGGAACTGCCCCAGCAGATGATGGATCGCCGCGATCCCGCCCAGATCGACCCCCCGCGTCGGCTGCGAGACGACCAGAAAGCACGGCCCGGTGGCGATTTCGCGGGCAAAGACCAGCTTTTGCTGATTGCCGCCCGACAGGCTGGACACCGGATCGGCCAGCGCGCCATAGCGGACCTGCAACCCCTCAAGCCGTTCCCGCGCCGTATCCAGCAGGGCCTTTGGGTTCAGAAACCGCCCCCGCGCGACAGGCGGGCGGCGGTGACTGCCCGTCACCGTGTTCAGCGCGATCGAGGCCGAAAGGCACAGCCCCTCGTGCCGCCGGTCGGCGCTGATATAGCCCAACCCCGCCGCTCTCCTTGCAGCGGTGTCGGCATGGGTCAGATCGCTTCCGTTCAGGGTGATCGTGCCGCTCGCAACCGGGCGCAGCCCGGCCAGCAATTCCGCCAGATCGCCTTGCCCATTCCCCGCCACCCCGGCCAGACCGACGATCTCGCCCGCATGGATGGTCAGGGAAATGTCACGCAGCGGCCGGGCATGCCTGCGCGGCGCGGTCGCCACGCCATTCAGCCGCAGCACCGGACGCACCGCCTCGTGCCCCGCCAGTTCCACAGCAGCGGGTGCGGCATCGGCACCGACGATATGGCGCGCGATCTCGTCTCCGGTCGTGTCGGCCATGGCGGCGGAATATGTGACCTGCCCGCGCCGGATCACCGTCACCCGGTCGGCCAGCGCCACCACCTCGGGGATCTTGTGCGAGATGAACAGCATCGACGCGCCGTCGGCCTTTAGCCGGTTCAACAGGCGGAACAGTTCCTCGACCTGCGGAGGGGCCAGGACGGCGGTCGGCTCGTCCAGGATCAGGATCCGCGCGCCACGCCGAAGCAGGCGAATGATTTCAACGAATTGCTGGATGTGGACCGGCGCGGCGGCTGACGGGACGTGCCAGTCCACCTGCACGCCGATCCGGTCCGCCAGCCGCGTACCATCAGCTTCGGCGGCGGCCCAGTCGATGCGGCGCAGCGGGCCGGCGGTCATCGGCTCGCTGCCAAGGACAAGGTTCTGCAACAGCGTCAGATCCGGGGCCAGCATGAATTCCTGATGGACCATGCCGATGCCACGGGCCAGCGCCCCGGCGGGTCCGGACAGCCGCGCGGGTGCGCCGTCCAGAATGACCTGCCCGCTGTCGGGGGCCTCCATCCCCTGCAACATCCGCATCAGCGTCGATTTCCCGGCACCGTTCTCGCCGACGATGGCATGAATCTCGCCCGCCCTCAGGGCAAGCGAGATGTCCTTGTTCGCCTGCACCGGACCATAGGCCTTGCTCAGCCTGTCCGCCCCCAGAACGACGCCGTCAAACCCCTCCGCCACAGCCATCGCCTATTTGAAAAACTCGGGATAGCCGTCGGTGGACACGTCCCAGACCTTGATCTTGCCCGCGACGATGTCGGCCTTCAGCGCCTCGACCTTGTCCAGATAGGCGGCGGGAATGATGTCGCGCGTATGAGTCATGGGCGACAGGCCAACGCCGTTCTCGGCAAGGCCGAACACCATGTGCTGCCCGCCGGGGAAGCTGTCATTCTTGTAGGCGGTCAGCAGATCCTCGACCGCCACATCCACGCGCTTGACCATCGAGGTCAGCACATGGCCCGGTGCCAGCCCGTCCTGATCGGTATCGACCCCGATCGCATAAACGCCCGATGCCTTGGCGGCGTTGATGATGCCGATACCGGTGCCGCCCGCGATCTGATAGACCACATCCACCCCCGCGTCGAACATCGCCTTTGCCATCTGCTCGCCCTTGGCCGGGTCGCCGAATGTCTCGGAATAGGCAACCTTGACCTGAATATCGGGATTCACCGCATGCGCGCCCTCGATATAGCCCGAGATGAACTTGTCGATGCCCGGCGATTTCACCCCGCCGATCACGCCGATGACCGGATCGGCATTGATGCCGGGAACGGATGTGTCGGTCGTCACCTGCGCGGCCAGCGCCCCCGCCAGATAACTGCCCTCGTGTTCGCCAAAGACGACCGAGACGATATTGTCGCCTGTCCGCGTCTGGTTCATGATCACCCAGTCGGTATCGGGATAATCGGATGCCAGCTTTTCCATCGGCTCGCCATGCAGCCATTCCAGCGAGATCACCATCCCGAACCCCGCATCGGCGGCGCGGCGCATGATTTCCTCGCCCTGCGCGGCAACGTCATTCGATTCGATGGGACGCCCCTCAAGCCCGGTGGTCTCCAGCCCCTTCTGGAACCCGGCAAAGGCGGTGTCGTTCCACGACCCGTCCCCCAGCCCGCCCTGCGCAATGATCAGCGCGACCGGAGCATCCTTGGCCAGCGCGGGAACCGCCGCCCCGATCAGCCCCGCCGTGGCCAGCATGATTGTCTTTCGCATTCTCAACCTCCCATATGCCGACAGTCTTGCCTGCCGTTTCAACCACCCGCCTGCTGGCGGACCAATTCGATATCGACGCTGTAATTCCCCGGCAGATACAGCGCCCGCGTTGCGTCGATCAGCCGCCCCGTCGCGTCGCGGCTGTTCCGCCAGACCTCCATCACCGCGACCGGAGGCGCGGCCCGCAGCAAGCCCGCTTCCTCGTCGCTGGCCAGTCGGGCGACATTGCGTTCGCTGGCCCGTGCAACCGGATGCCCGGCCTCTTCCAATGCGGCATACAGCGAAAACGTCGTCCGCGCGCCCGGCACCAGCGCATCGCCATGATCCCGCACAATCAGCGTGAACAGGCTTTCCGGAATCTGGGACACATGCAGCGCCACGGGTTCCAGATCCAGAAAGCGCAGCCGCGACAGGCGCACCATCGCCTCGGTCGAACCAAGCGCCCGCGCGTCCCCGCCCCCGACAGGCCCGACCGACAGCACCTGATGCGATACCTGACGCGACAGCCCGCGCATGGATTCGGTAAAACTCTGGACCCGGCCCTGACGGCGGCGCAACCCCGGATCAGACACGAACGTGCCCGAACCCTGACGACGCACCAGCGCGCCCTCGGCCACCAGCACCTCGATCGCTCGCACCACGGTGCCGCGCGCAACCCCGAACCGGCGGGAAAACTCTGCCTCGGGCGGCAGACGATCACCCGGACGGGCAGCGCCGCCAAGATAGTCTTGCCGAATCTGCTCGGCCAGGGCGCGGTATCTGGGAAGGGATTCGGTCATGGATCAATCTTAATAGATCTGGTTGACTAGTCAAATTTATTCTCTCAGGGAACGCCAGTTTCATACTGTACAGTACACACCGAAAAAGCCGCCGCAACCCGTCCCCGTGCAAGGCCGCAGGCTTATGCTGGGGGTCCGGGGGGTGCACAGCTCCCCCGGCCATCGCGGGACGCAAATCTGCGGCGCTGCCATCACACGCAAACTTCCCGGACAATGTACAAAACTGGCCATATTTCAGGCAATCCGCAGCGCGCCGCCCGCGCCACGCGCTATCGTGCTTGCACCGCGAAATCCCCTGTGAGATCGCAAGGGGCAAGTCAGGAAAACCATGCCCAAGAAACTTCTCATCGTCGTTGCCGAAACCGACCCGGACCGCGCCCGCTCGATCGCCGAAGGGCTGGCCGAGTCCGGCGATCACGACGTCCGCATCATCGCGGAACAATCCTCGCTGGCACGCCATGTCGCGGATTTGCGCCCCGATGTCGTGCTCATCGACATCGCCAATCCCTCTCGCGATATTCTCGAAGAGCTGGCGCTGGCCTCGGGGCCTGCCGAGCGGCCGGTGGCGATGTTCGTGGACCGTTCGGACGAGGGGCTGACCCGCTCGGCCATCGAGGCGGGGGTGTCGGCCTATGTGGTGGACGGGCTGCGGCCCGAAAGGCTGAAGCCGATCCTCGACGCAGCGGTGACGCGGTTCCATATCTTTCAGCAATTGCGGGCCGAGCTGGCCGCGACCCGCGCCGCGCTGGAGGAACGCAAGATCACTGATCGCGCCAAGGCGCTGATCATGAAAGCGCGCGGCATCGGCGAGGCCGAGGCCTATGCCCTGCTGCGCAAGACCGCCATGGATCAGGGCAAGCGCATCGGAGAGATCGCGCAGCAACTAGTCACGGCAGCGGGACTTTTGGGCCGATGATCCGCCTGCGGCTGGGATATGTGCCCCTGATCGATGCGGCACCACTGATCGTCGCGCAGGAACTGGGCTTTGCCGCGCAAGAGGGCCTCTTGCTGGAACTGGTCCGGCTGGGCGCATGGGCGCAAAGCCGTGACATGCTGGGCGCGGGGCTGATTGACGCCGCGCATATGCTGGTACCGCTGCCTGTCGGACAGGCACTTGGGCTGGGTCCGCCGGGGCCGGATTTCGATCTTCTGATGTTTCTGTCCCATTGCGGGCAGGCGGTTGCCGTCAGCAACCCGATCCTGAGGCGGCTGCGCGACACCGGCCACGGGTTCGACCTGGCCGATGCGGCGGCGGCGGGTCAGGCGCTGCGCCGCGTCGTCACCGGACCCCTGCATGTGGGCGTGCCCTTCATGTTTTCGATGCAGCTTGAACTGATCTGCCACTGGCTGACCGCGTGCGGGTTCCGCCCCGGCGACCTGAAGGTCAAGACCGTACCCCCGCCGCTGATGGCCGATGCACTGGCGGCGGATGAGGTGGATCTGTTCTGCGTGGGCGAGCCATGGGCCTCGCATGCCGTTGAACGCGGAATTGCCGGGCTGCTGCTGCCGGGCCGGGCGATCTGGGCGGCCGCGCCCGAAAAGGGGCTGGTGCTGCGCCGTGATTTCGCGCAGGACCGGCCCGAGGACACGGGGGCGCTGATGCGGGCCTTGTGGCGGGCCGGACGCTGGCTGGACGAGGCCGATCACCGGGCCACCGCCGCCGAGATCCTGTCGGCCCCCCGCTATCTGGACCTGCCGCCCGATCTGGCCGAGCGGGGCATGACCGGGCGGTTGGTGATTTCCGCAGATGGCGGCACGCGGCAGGTGCCTCAATTCGTCGCATTCAGCGCGGGGTCGGTGAATTTTCCATGGAAAAGCATCGCCGCCCTGATTGCCCGCAACCTGGCGCAGCGCCACGGACTGCCGCCGGAACCGGCCATGCAGCGCGCGATGGCGCATTTCCGCACCGACCTGTATCGCCAGCATTTGCGTCCGGCAGGGGCACCATTGCCGGGGGCCTCGTCGCGGATCGAGGGCTCGCTGCCCGAGGATCGCACCGTCCCCGCTGAACGGGGGCAGATGATTCTTCGCGCAGACAGTTTTTTCGACGGCCATGTCTTTGACCCCTCTGCCGTGGTTCGGTCACAAAACTGACTGAAAATCAGGCAATTCGCACCGCTGCCGCCTAAATCTTCTGCGTTGCGGCATCCTGGCTGCGATTGCAGCAATCCACACTTGCGCGGCACGACGGATCGCCTCAATCTAAACCCACAGGCACGGCGCAACGGCGCGCCCGCCACCTGCCCGCGATGATGCGGTCCTCCACAGAAGGCATCAGTTCATGGACTCCCCCGCCGGGGATGTCCCGACCTGTCCTGACGCCTTCCGAACCCATGAATTGCCAGTCATTGCCGGAGCCCCTAGATGTCCGCAACCAGCACCTCCTCACCCGAGGCCAGCCGCGCGCTTGGCCTGTCCACTGTTGCCTTCACCATCTGTTTTGCCGTCTGGACGGTTTTCTCGATTATCGGCCTTCAGATCCGGGATCAGCTTGACCTCAGCGAGACCCGGTTCGGGCTGCTGGTCGGCCTGCCGATCCTGACCGGATCGCTGACCCGCATCTTTCTGGGCATCGCCACCGACCGGATCGGCGGACGCGCGGTCTATACCCTGACCATGCTGGCCGCCGCCGCCGCGACCTTTTTGCTGGGCTGGGCTGCGACCTATGCGCAGATGCTGGTGGCGGCGCTTGGCGTCGGGCTGGCCGGCGGTTCTTTCGCCGTGGGGGTCGCCTATGTGTCGCGCTTCTACGCCGATGCGCGGCAGGGAACCGCGCTGGGGATTTTCGGCATCGGAAATGTCGGTGCGGCGGTGACGAAATTCGCGGCACCCTTTGTCATGCTCGCATATGGATGGCAGATGACCGCGCAGATCTGGGCGGCGGTGCTGACGGTGACGGCTGTGCTGTTCTGGGTGTTGTCCAAGGACGATCCGGTCACGGCGGCGCGCCGGGGCGGCCAGATGGAACAACGCAGCCTGCGGGCCGAGATGGCACCGCTGGGGAACATGCAGGTCTGGCGGTTCTCGGCCTATTACTTCTTCAGCTTCGGGGCCTTCGTCGCGCTGGCGCTGTGGCTGCCGCATTACCTGATCGGGGTCTATGGCCTGAACGTCAGGACCGCCGGGATGATCGGCGCGGCCTATTCTATCCCCGCTTCGATCTTTCGCGCCTATGGCGGCATTCTGTCCGACCGGGTAGGCGCGCGCCGGGTGATGTATGCGACCTTTGCCGTGTCGCTGGCGGCGACGGCAATCCTGTCGGCACCGGGCGGCATTCCGCTGCCGGTCTTTCTGGTGGTGATCTTTGTTCTGGGCTTTTTCATGAGCCTCGGAAAGGCCGCCGTCTACAAGCATATCCCATCCTATTACCCGCAGAATGTCGGCGCGGTGGGCGGTCTGGTCGGCATGATCGGCGGGCTTGGCGGATTTGTCCTGCCGCTGCTGTTCGGCTGGCTCAAGGATGAAACCGGGCTGTGGTCAAGCTGCTTTGCCGTGCTGTTCATGCTGGTCGCGGGCTGCATGGTCTGGATGCACCTGTCCGTCCGCCGCATGACCCGTCCTGCAACCCTGCAAACCGCGTGACCGGAGGCATTGTCATGAAAAGGAAACTTGTGATCATCGGGGCGGGCATGGCCTCGGGCCGGATGCTGGAACATCTGTTCGAGGCCGATCCCGACGCCTTTGACGTCACCCTGTTCAACGGCGAGCCGCGCGGGAATTATAACCGGCTGATGCTGTCGCCGGTCCTGTCGGGCGAAAAGGCATATGAGGACATCGTCACCCATGACGATGACTGGTATGCCGCGCATGGGGTCGATTGCCGCTTTGGGCAGCCAGTGGTCAGGATCGACCGCGAAAACCGCGTGGTGCATTCGAACCAATCCAGCGCAGCATATGACGCGCTGGTCATCGCGACCGGCTCTGCGCCCTTTATCATTCCGGTGGCAGGAAAGGATCTGCCCGGCGTCGTGTCCTATCGCGATCTTGAGGACACGAACGCCATGATCGAGGCGGGCATCGCGGGCAAGGACGCCGTGGTCATCGGCGGCGGGCTGCTGGGGCTTGAGGCCGCTGCGGGCATGGCCGCGCGCGGGGCCAGCGTCACCGTCATTCACCTGATGGGCCACCTGATGGAGCGTCAGCTTGACCCCGCCGCCGGATACCTGCTGCAAAAGGATCTGGAACGGCGCGGGATCACGGTTCACTGCAAGGGCGCAACCAAGGCTATTCTGGGCCATGGCCGCGCCGAGGCCGTGCTGCTGGAAGACGGCACCGTCTATCCCGCCGATCTGGTCTGCATGGCCGTCGGCATCCGCCCCGAGACGCGCATCGCCGTCGATGCCCGGCTTGAGGTTGAACGCGGCATCGTCGTCGATGACGCCATGCGCAGCAGCGATCCGCATATCTTCGCGCTTGGCGAATGCGTGGAACATCGCGACCAGTTGTTCGGCCTTGTCGCGCCGCTTTACGATCAGGCGAAGGTGCTGGCGAAAACCCTGCTGGGCGCGGCAGCCGAGTTCCGCCCCGTCCAGACCGCGACCAAGCTGAAAGTCACGGGTTGCGACCTGTTCAGCGCGGGCGATTTCGCCGATGGCGAGGGGCGCGAGGACATCGTCTTTCGCGATCCCGGACGCGGTATCTACAAACGGCTGGTCCTTCAGGACGACCGTATCATCGGCGTGGTGATGTATGGCGATACCGCCGACGGCAACTGGTTCTATGGACTGATGAAGGACGGCACCGACATCGCGGGCATGCGCGACACCCTGATCTTTGGCCCCGCCTTTCAGGGAGGGTCTGCCGTGGACCCTATGGCGGCCGTTGCAGCCTTGCCGCCTGAGGCGGAAATCTGCGGCTGTAACGGCATTTGCAAGGGCACTATCGTTCAGGCCGTGCAGGGTGGCGCGACCACGCTGGACGCCGTGCGCGCAGGCACCAAGGCCAGCAATTCCTGCGGCACCTGCACCGGGCTGGTCGAACAGGTGATGAAACTGACCCTTGGCGACAGCTTTGCCGCCGCCGCGCCCGCCGGAATGTGCAAATGCACCGATCACAGCCACGAGGACGTGCGCCGCCTGATCCGGTCCATGGGCCTGAAATCCATCCCCGCCGTCATGCAGGAACTGGGCTGGAAAACCGTCGGCGGCTGCCATTCCTGCCGCCCGGCGCTGAATTATTATCTGCTGGCCGAATGGCCGCTGGAATACCGCGACGACCGGCAATCACGTTTCGTCAACGAACGCAACCACGCCAACATCCAGAAGGACGGCACCTATTCGGTCGTGCCACGCATGTGGGGCGGCGTGACCACGCCCGCCGAACTGCGCGCCATCGCCGATGCGGCCGAGAAATACGACGTGCCGATGATCAAGGTCACGGGCGGTCAGCGGATCGACATGCTGGGCGTCCGCAAAGAGGATCTGCCGCATATGTGGGGCGATCTGAACCGTGCCGGGCTGGTCTCGGGTCATGCCTATTCCAAGGGGCTTCGCACGGTGAAAACCTGCGTGGGCAGCGAATTCTGCCGCTTTGGCACACAGGATTCGACCGGGCTTGGCATCCGGCTGGAACGGTTGCTGTGGGGATCCTGGACTCCGCACAAGGTCAAGCTGGGCGTATCCGGCTGCCCGCGCAACTGCGCCGAGGCGACCTGCAAGGATGTCGGCATCATCTGCGTGGACAGCGGTTACAATATCAGCGTCGCGGGCGCGGCGGGGATGGAACTGAAGGAAACCGAGCATCTGGCCTCGACCCCGTCCGAGGACGAGGCGGTCGAAATCGTCACCGCCTTTGTCCAGCTTTACCGCGAAAACGCCCGCTATCTGGACCGCCCCTATAAATGGGTGGCCAAGGTCGGGCTGGACTGGGTCCGGGCGCAGGTCGTCAATGACGGGGCCAACCGCCGCGCGCTGTGCGGGCGGTTCGAGATCAGCCAGTCGGTCTATCGCAAGGATCCATGGGCGGAACATTCCACCCCCGACCAAACGCCCAAATGGGCCCCTGTCGCCAATCTGACACTGGAGGCTGCGGAATGACTGTTTCGGTCGATATCGGAACGCTTGAGGATATTCCGCGTCAGGGCGCGCGGCTTGTCAGGACCACGCATGGCTGCATCGCCGTCTTTCGCACCGCCGATGACCGGGTCTTTGCGCTGGATGACCGCTGCCCGCACAAGGGCGGGCCGCTGTCCGAGGGCATCGTCCATGGCGACCACGTCACCTGCCCGCTGCATAACTGGGTGTTCGACATGAACTCTGGTCGCGCGCAGGGCATCGATGACGGCGCGGTCCGCACCTATCAGGTACGCATCAGCAAGGGCCGCATTCTGATTTCCGCCGATCTGGCGGCCTTTCGGAAAGCCTGTTGACGGGCGCAACCCAACACACAAGGAACATGTCCATGTCCCATGTTACCCCTCGGGATTTTGCCTGCAAGATGATCGACGCGGGCAAGGCCAAGGTTTTCATGTCCACCAGCGTCTCGGGAAAGGTCATCGCGATGTGGATGCCGATCCTCGTGTTGTTTGACATGGGATTCGAGCATTCCATCGTGAACATGTTCCTGTTCCCGGCGGGCCTGCTGCCGGGCGGCAATTTCACGATCGCCGATTACCTGATCTGGAACGAGATCCCGACCGTTCCGGGCAATATGGCCGGCGGGTTGACCCTTATGGGCGCGATGACCCATTCGACGCATTACCGCACCGCACCCGAAACACGCCGCACCCGCAAGGCACCGGCCTCTCTGGCCCGGCCCATTCCGGCCGAATGAAGGCAGACCCCTGATGAACATGCTGTCCTCTGCCCCCCGTCCGGCCCGCACGACCTGCCCCTATTGCGGCGTGGGCTGCGGGGTGCTGGCCACGCCCGACGCCGCTGGCGGGCTGACCATCGAGGGCGATCCCGATCACCCGGCAAATTTCGGGCGGCTTTGCGTCAAGGGCTCGGCCCTTGGGGAAACGGTGGGGCGGCAGGGCCGGCTGCTGGCCCCCCTGATCGCCGGACGCAAGGCAGGCTGGAACGAGGCGCTGGACCTTGTCGCGGCGCGCTTTGCCGACACCATCGCGCGGCACGGGCCGGATTCGGTGGCGCTGTATGTCTCGGGGCAATTGCTGACCGAAGATTACTATGTCGCCAACAAGCTGATGAAGGGGTTCATCGGCAGCGCCAATATCGACACCAATTCACGGCTGTGCATGGCGTCCTCGGTTGCGGGGCACCGGCGCGCCTTTGGCAGCGACACAGTGCCCGGCCTCTATGAGGATCTTGAGACCGCTGATACCGTTGTTCTGGTCGGTTCCAATCTGGCATGGTGTCACCCGGTGCTGTTTCAGCGGCTGGCCGCAGCGCGTCAGGTGCGGGGTACGCGGGTCGTCGTGATCGACCCGCGCCGCACCGCCACCTGCGACATCGCTGATCTGCATCTGGCCTGCGCTGCGGGATCGGATGCGGCGATCTTCAACCTGCTGCTGGCCGAGATTGACCGGCGCGGCCTGATCGCCCCCGACGCCCCGGTCGAGGGGCTGGCCGACTGTCTGAAGGCAGCGCGCCGGACCCCGGCAGACATGACCGGCCTGCCACCCGAAGATCTGGCGCGGTTTCTCGATATGTGGTGCGACAGCGAACGGGTCGTCACCGTCTATTCGCAGGGGATCAACCAGTCCGAGACCGGCACCGACAAGGTGAACGCGATCCTTAACTGCCATCTGGCCAGCAACCGCATCGGACGCCCCGGCATGGGGCCGTTCTCGGTCACGGGGCAGCCGAATGCGATGGGCGGGCGCGAGGTCGGCGGCCTTGCCAATATGCTGGCCTGCCATCTGGACATCGAAAACCCTACGCATCGCGCCGCTGTCCGGGGTTTCTGGAACGCGCCGCGCATGGCCACGAAACCGGGGCTGAAGGCCGTGGACATGTTTCGCGCGGTCGAGGACGGGCGGGTCAAGGCGCTGTGGATCATCTGCACCAACCCCGCCGTCTCGATGCCCGAGGCCGACCGGGTGGCCCGCGCCATCGCCGGATGCGATTTCGTCGTGGTGTCCGACATCATGGCCGATACCGACACGACGCGGCTGGCCGATGTGCTGCTGCCTGCGACCGGCTGGGGCGAAAAGGATGGCACCGTCACCAACTCCGAACGCCGCATCAGCCGCCAGCGTCCACTGCTGGCCCCTGCGGGACAGGCGCGGGACGACTGGCGCATTCTGGCCTCGGTCGCCCGACGGATGGGCTGGTCACGGGAATTTGGCTGGACCAGCCCGGCCGCGATTTTTGCCGAATATGCCGCGCTGTCCGGTGTCGCGGGCCAGCTTGGCAGCGACTTCGACATCTCGCTGCATGCCGGGATCACGCAGGCCCGCTATGACGCCATGCAGCCCTTTCTGTGGCCGCAATCGCCGTCGCGGCAGGGAGGGCGCTTTTTCGGCGATGGCCGCTTTCACACGCCGTCAGGCAAGGCGCGGATGGTGCCGGTCAGCGCCGCCCTGCCACAGGCAACCGGCCCCGCCCGGCCCTTTCGGCTGAATACGGGGCGCATCCGTGACCACTGGCACAGCATGACCCGCACCGGCCTGTCGTCCCGCCTGTCGCGCCATCTGGCCGAGCCGTTTCTGGAAATCCATCCGCAGGACGCCGCCGCACTGAACCTGCCCCCCGCCAGCCTCGCCCATGTCGCGGGGGCCGGGGGCAGCGCTGTCCTGCGCGTGCTGATCACCGACCGCGTAAAACCCGGCCAGCCCTTCGCCCCGATGCACTGGACCGGCCAGACCGGCCCGACAGGCCGTGTCAACGCGCTGGTTCCGGCGCTGACCGACGCGATCTCGGGGCAGCCGGCATCGAAATCCGCCGTCGTCAGCATCCGTCCCTTCGACGCCGATTGGTATGGCTTTGCTGTCTCGCGCCACCCTATCGCGCCGAATTGCGACTATTGGGCGAATGCGACGATCGTCAGAGGATTTCAGGCCGAGATGGCCGGAAAGGCCCTTCCCGACGACTGGCATGATTTCGCGCATGGGTTGTTTGACCTGCCATATGATCCATTGACCGTCCGCGACTCGCGGCGCGGCATCGTCCGCATGGCCTTTGTCAAGGATGACCGTCTTGAGGCCGCACTGTTCGTCTCGACTGGTCCGGTCGCCCTGTCGCGCAGCTTTGTCACGGGCGCGCTGTCGGATAATTGCGGCGCAGCGGTGCTGTCGGGCCAACCCGGCGCCGACCGCCCGGACGAGGGCGCGCTGATCTGCGCCTGTGCAGGCATCGGCGTGAACACCATCCTGAGCGCGATCACCTCCCGGCGTCTGCTGTCGGTCGAGGCCATCGGGCAGGCATTGGGTGCAGGCACGAATTGCGGATCCTGCCGACCAGAGGTGAAAAGGCTTCTGGATCAAAGCCTGCGCACCGGCCCCTGCCCCGGATCGCCCCGCGCCACGACAAGCGGCTGACCCCGTGTAACAAATGATGCATACGAAATCTCGCCTCTACGTTGCAATTGTGTCATGATCCGCTGGCGGGGGGCCGCAACATGGGGGGATACCGTGAACAGACAATTCATCCGTTCGCCCGGCCTGACCGGTCTGAAAGAGGTTGCAGACCAGTTCGGGGGGGATCTGAAAGCTGCGCTGCAACAGGTAGGGCTGGATCCGGCCGTGCTGCGGCAGGGCGATGCACAGGTCGATTTTACAACGTATTGTCAGTTGCTTGAAAATTGTGCCGTGACATGGCGTCTGCCCGATCTGGCCTTTCGCATGGTTCCCTATCAGCATCTGGAAATCCTTGGCCCCGTGGCTTTGGTGACACGGATGGAGCCGACGCTGCGCGACGCGCTGTATTCCATCGTGCAGAATCTGACGGTTTATACCAACGCCCTTGTCGCCGCGCTTGAGGAACAAGAGGACGTCGCCGCCGTGATCGTCTCGGTTCAGAATTTGCCCGTCGTGACGCGGCAGTACATCTTTCTGACCCTTGCCGTGACCAAAAACATCATAGATCAGGCGGCAGGCAGGCCGCTGACCTATATCGAGGCGAGTTTTCGCGAACCCCAGCTTGGTCTGGCACGCACCGCCGAGGCCTGGTTCGGCTGCCCTGTCCGCTTTGGCGCGGAACGGGACGCCCTGTATTTCAACCGCGAGGCGCTGGATCTGCGGCTGGAACGCAGCGACACTGCCTATCACGCCATCATCCGCCGTTACCTGTCCACCGAACGCGAGGCCACCAGCGGCAGCGTCGTCGATGCCACCCGTCAGGAAATCGCCCGGCAGATGGAACTTGGCCATTGCACGCTGGAAAGCGTGGCCCATGCCCGGCGACTGGAACCGCGCAGCCTGCAACGGCGCCTGAAAGAGGAAAACAGCTCGTTCCGGGAACTGATCGACGACTGGCGGCGCAAAAGGGCGATGTCGCTGGTCACGCTGACGCGCAAACCGCTGTCCGATGTGGCCGACGCACTTGGCTATGCCCATCAGGCGGTGTTCACGCGGGCCTTTCTGCGCTGGTACGGCCAATCTCCGCTGGTCTATCGCAAACAGGCGGCGGCCCTGGCCAACCTGCCGGACGGGCGGATCATGCCGTCCGCGAATATCGCCTCTTAGCCGCCCTTGCGGAACGGGGTCCAGTCGGACAGGGCCGCGATCTCTTGGCCCATGGCCCGGCGTTCCTGATCCAGATAGCTGGCCAGCGCCCGCAGAAAGCCGGGATCGCCGACCCAGTGCAGCGAATGGATCGGCACCGGCTCGTACCCGCGCGCCAGCTTGTGTTCGCCCTGTGCCCCGGCCTCGACACGGGCAAGGCCGCGGGCGATGGCAAAGTCGATGGCCTGATGATAGCACAGTTCGAAATGCAGGAAGGGGTGGTCCTGCACGCAGCCCCAGTAACGGCCATAAAGACAATCGGGCCCGATGAAATTCAGCGCTCCGGCGATGGGGGTGCCGTCATCCTCGGCCAGAACCAGCAGGATGTCGTTGCGCATGGTCTGATGGATACAGTCGAAAAAGGCGCGGGTCAGATAGGGCCGACCCCATTTGCGGCTGCCGGTATCCTGATAGAAGGCCCAGAAGGCGTCCCAATGTTCCGGTCGCAGATCGTCACCGGTGACATGACGGATCCTGCCCCCGAAAGCCTGCGCGCGGGCGCGTTCCTTGCGCAGATCCTTGCGTTTGCGCGAGGACAGGGCGGCCAGAAATTCATCATAGCTGCCATAGCCCTTGTTCAGCCAGTGAAACTGCTGGGTGACACGGGGAAGAAAGCCCGCCTCTTGCCCCAGCGCGGCCTCGGCGCCGCTGCAAAAGGTCACATGCACACCCGAGGCCCCGCCGCGATCGGCAACCTGGGTCATTCCCGCCAGCAGCGCCTGCTTGACGGCGGGATCACGGGCCAGCAGGCGCGCACCCTCGGCCGGGGTGAAAGGGACAGCGCATTGCAGCTTGGGATAATAGGCCCCGCCCGCCCGCATATAGGCCTCGGCCCAGGCGTGATCGAAGATATATTCCCCGTGACTGTGAGATTTCGCATAGACGGGCGCAGCCCCGACAATCCGGCCCTCGCACGCGACCGTCAGATGCAGAGGCTGCCAGCCGGTGCCCTTGCCAACCGATCCGGACTGTTCCAGCGCATCAAGAAAGCGATGCGAGGTAAAGGGATTGCCGTCGCCCAACGCATCCCAGATTTGGGGCGCGATCCCGGCAATGGCCGGATGGGTCGTCAGGGTCAAGGACGCTGTCATGCCGCGACGTTAGTGCCTTGGGCCGGGATTGTCAGGTGAAAACGGCGGACCGCCCCGGCATTTCCGGCAAGAGAAACCCAATGAAATCAGCGCATCGAAAAACCCCGGCGCGCGGCGGCGGTTCCGTGCCATTCGCCAGGCCGCGCATGCCCGCGCATCCCCATGTCGCGGACAAACAGTTCTGTACAATGTGATTGACTTGAATTTGCATTTATGTATACAAGAATGCAGAGGAGATGACCATGGCGATCGAACTGTCCGCTGCCGAACGCGCCTATCGAACGATCCGCCGCAAGATCGTGTCGCTGGAGCTTGCGCCGAACACCGCCGTGGGCGAGTTGCAGCTTGCCGATATGCTGGGCGTCAGCCGAACGCCGATCCGCGAGGCGCTGACCCGGCTGTCATCCGAAGGGCTGGTCGATTTCCGTTCGCGCGCGGGTACGACCGTGGCGCCGATCCGGCTGGATGCGGTACGCGCCGCGCAATTCGTCCGCGAAAAGCTGGAGGTCGCCATCGTCCGCGAGGCAGCCGCCGAAAGCTCTCGCCGGTTCAAATTCTCGGTTCAGCAGGCGGTCGAAGAACAGAAATTCGCAATCACCGACGGCGATACGGCACTGTTTTTCGCCTCGGACGAACGGATGCATCAAAGCTTTGCCGAAATGGCGGGCCGACCCGCCGTCTGGCCTGTGATTTCCGAAGCCAAGAAGCATATGGACCGTCTGCGCTGGCTTAGTCTGGCGACGGTCAGTGCCTATGACCTGAACACATTGCTGGACGATCACGTCGAACTGTTCAACGCAATTGCCGCCCATGATTCCGACCGCGCCCAGGTCGTGATGGAGCTGCACCTGCGCCGGGTGATGGCGCAGATAGACCAGCTTGTCGCCGCGCAACCGGATTATTTCGAAACCATCCCCATCGAGCAGGAGACCGAGTGATGACCAGCCTTCCCCAGATCGACCTGTCGGAAAAACGCGCCCTTGTCACCGGCGGCTCAAAGGGCATGGGTCTTGGCATCGCGCGGGCACTGCTGGATTGCGGAGCGCGGGTTGCCATCGTCTCGAACGAACCGGCCTCGCTTGACGCGGCGCAGAAAGAACTGGCGGCGGGTGGGCAATTGTTGCCCATCGTCGCCGATGTGACGCAGGGCGACCAGATGCGGCGGGCGGTCGAGGATGCGGTGGCGGCCTTTGGCGGGCTGACCACGCTGGTCAACTCGGCGGGCATCCAGCGCTACGGCACCATCACCGACACGCCGGAAAATGTCTGGGACGATGTGATGAACGTCAACGTCAAGGGCATCTTCTGGGCGGCGAAATACGCAATCCCCGAAATCGCGGCGCAGGGCGGCGGCGCGGTGATCAATCTGGCCTCGGTGCAGGCTTTCGCTTCGCAAAGCAATGTCGCCGCCTATACCGCCTCCAAAGGCGCGATCTTGGCGCTGACGCGGGCGATGGCACTGGATCATGCCGGGGCGGGCGTGCGCGTGAACACGATCTGCCCCGCCTCGATCGACACGCCAATGCTGCGTTGGGCGGCGGATCTGTGGAAGGGCGACAACACCGCCGAGGCGACCATCGAAGCATGGGGCAAGGGCCATCCGGTCGGGCGTGTCGGTCGCGTGGACGAGGTGGCCGCCGTCGCGGCCTTTCTGGCCAGCGACCTGTGCCCTTTCATGACCGGCGCAGATATCAAGATCGACGGCGGCGTGCTGTCAAAGCTGGGCATCATTCTGCCCGAATAAGGCATCCACAGTTCAGGGAGGGAAATGTGAATTTCCAAAGCGAGGACTTTCTGAAATCGCATATCCGGTCGATCATCGATTTCTATCATCCGGCCTGTATAGATCACGAATTTGGCGGCTATATCAATCAGATGCGCGATGACGGTTCGATTTTCGACCGGATGACCAAGCATCTGGTCGGCACCTGCCGCTTTATCTATAACTATTCGCTGGCAGCGGTCACGCTTGACGATGAGGGCTGTCGCACGGCCGCCGCCCATGGCCTTGCCTTCCTGCGCGACCATCACCGGCGGCCCGATGGCGGCTATGCCTGGGTTCTGTCGGGGCAGGATGTGGTGGACGGCACCCGCCATTGCTATGGGCACGCCTTCGTGCTGCTGGCGGCGGCGGGGGCGCGCAAGGCGGATGTTCCTGGGGCGGATGCGCTGCTGGATGACATCTGGACCCTGCTTGAAACGCGCTTCTGGGACGCCGGGGCGCGGCTTTACGTCGATGAGATCGCGGCAGGGGACTGGTCGGCGATCGATTCCTATCGCGGCCAGAACGCGAACATGCACATGTGCGAGGCGATGCTGGCCGCATGGGAGGCTACGGGCAACCCCCGCTATCTGGACCGGGCCGAGCTGCTGGCCCGCCGGGTCTGCCTCGATCTGGCCGAACCGGCGGGTGGGCTTGTCTGGGAACATTATCACACGAACTGGACCCATGACTGGGAATTCAACCGCGATGATCCCAAAAACCTGTTCCGCCCATGGGGCTATCTGCCCGGTCATTTCACCGAATGGTCCAAGCTGCTGCTGATCCTGAACCGGCACCGCCCGGCGGATTGGCTGATCCCCAAGGCCGAGTTTCTGTTCGGTGCCGCGCTGGGTCGCGCCTGGGATCCGACCACCGGCGCGATCAATTACACCTTCGGGCCGGATGGCGCGATCATCGACACTGATCAGTATTACTGGGTCTTTTCCGAAACCTTCGCCGCCGCCGCGCTGCTGGCACAGGCGACGGGAAAGGACGAATACCGGACTTGGTACAACCGCGTCTGGACCTATGCCGACAGGTATTTCGTCGATCACGACCACGGTGCCTGGTACCGCATTCTGGACAAATCCGGTCAGCGGTACAGCGACGAGAAAAGCCCGGCCTCCAAGACGGATTATCACCCGCTGGCGGCCTGTTACGAGACACTGCAAGCCATGAAAATGGACGCATGATCATCACCTGAGGGAGGAGGAACGATGACGACGACCAAACTGGCCGCGACGGCCCTGACAGCGATCTGGGCCACCATCGCGGCGGCACAGGCGCAAGAACCCTATCGCTTCACGATTCTGACGCAGACAGGGATAGACAACACATTCTGGCAGACCATCAAGCGCGGCATGGACGACGCCTGCGCGCAATATCAGGTCGATTGCCAGCTTCTGTTCACGCCGGAAAACGGCAATCTGCAAATGCATCTGCAAAACCTGGAAACCACCATCGCGCAGGGCGTGGACGGAATCGCGACGGTGATCGTCGATGATAACCTGTATGATGACGCGATCCAGCGCGCCATCGACGCGGATATTCCGGTCCTGACGCTGAATGTCGATGACACACAAGGGGCCGAGGGCAATGCCCGGCTGGCCTTTGTCGGGCAAGATCTGTTCCAGGCGGGATACGAGGTCGCCAAGGGGCTGGTCGCGCTGCTGGACAAGGGCCAAAAGCAGCATGTGCTGCTGGGGCTGGCCCGTCCCGGCGAATCCTGGGCCGAACAACGCATCGGCGGGGCAAGGAAATACCTGGACGAGGCCATCGCCGATGGCTGGGATCTGGACTATCAGGTGATCGACAGCGGCAACGACCTTTCCATCACCGGGCAACGGATCTGTCAGTATGTGCAGGGCAACCCCGCCACCACCGCCGTGATCGGCGCTGGCTTCTGGTTCTCGGGGGCGGGGGAATGCCTGCGCGACATGGGCATCCAGCCGCATCAGATCCGCATGGGCGGGTTCGATCTGGTGCCGATCCTGCTGGACGAGATGAAAAAGGGCTATGTCGATCTGACCGTCGATCAGCAGCCTTACCTTCAGGGTTATCTGCCGATCCAGCAGCTTTATTTCATCAAGAAATACGGCCTTTCCGCCTTTGACGTGAATACCGGCAAGGCGCTGGTCAGCCCCGAAGATGTCGATCAGGTCACAGCCTTCGTCGAGCAGGGCGTGCGCTGAAGCGCGGCGGCCCGGCCCTGTGGCCGGGCCAGCCAACCGGCCGCCACATTTCCGAAAGTCTTCGCAGATGACACAACTGCTTCTGAAAAAACCCGAGGCAAGCGCCTTCATCATGCTTGTCGTCATGATGATCGTCTTTACCTTCCTTTCCCCCGCGTTCCTGACCTATGCCAATCTTCAGATCGTCCTTCAGCCCATCCCGGAAATCGCGCTGATCGCCATCGGCGTGACGATCCTGATGATCGCGGGCGAGTTCGACCTGTCGGTCGGATCGGTCTTTGCGCTGTCGCCCATGGTCATGGTCCTGTGCATGGCCGCCGGATTGCCGCTGCCGCTTGCCATGGTGGTGGGGCTGTTCGCGGCGGTTGTGGTGGGGCTGATCAATGCCTTTATCACGCTGCGCATCGGGCTGCCGTCCTTTATCGCGACGCTGGGGATGCTGTTCATGGCCCGCAGCATCGCCATCGTCATGTCGGGCGGCTTTCCTCCGCCCTTTCCGCGCGACCTGAACCTGTGGTGGATCGTCGGCAAGTTCGATCTGCTGCGCGTGTCTGTATTCTGGCTGCTGGGGATCGGGATGTTGCTGGGCTTCTGGCTGCGGCGCTTTGACTTTGGCAACTGGATCTTCGCGACCGGAGGCAACCGCGAGGCGGCGCGCGACATGGGGATCAACACCACGCTGGTCAAAACCTTGTGCTTTGTCCTGTGTTCACTGCTGGCGGGCTTTGCCGGAATGATCCAGACCTTCCGCATCCAGGCCATCGTGCCCACCATGGGCACCGGCTTCGAACTGACCGCCATCGCCGCAGCCGTCATCGGGGGGGCCGCGCTGACGGGCGGCATCGGCTCGGTCACGGGGGCGGTGATCGGCGCACTGCTGATCGCCTTTATCGAAAATATCATCATTCTGACCCGGATCGACGCCAACTGGTTCCGCTTTGCCGTGGGCGCGATGATCGTCATTTCGGTCGCGGTCAACAAATTCACCCGCGACATGGCGGCCAGCGCAAAACGCAAGGAGACCGGCGATGACTGATCTGCACCTGTCGGTTCGCGGGCTGGACAAATGGTATGGCTCGGTCCATGCGCTGCGCGGTCTGGATCTGGATATTCCCAAGGGGCAGGTGGTCGGCCTGATCGGCGACAATGGCGCCGGGAAATCCACCTTCATCAAGATCCTGTCGGGCGTCCATCGCCAAAGCGCGGGCGAGATTTTCTTCGAGGGCAGCAAGGTCGCCATCCGCAGCCCCCGCGACGCGATGAATCTGGGGATCGAGACGATCTATCAATACACCGCCATGATCCCCGAAATGTCTATCGCCCGGAACGTCTTTATCGGCCGCGAGAAACGCAAATGGGGATGGCGCGGCTTTGGGCTGCTGGACCAGAAGGCCATGGCGGCCGAGGCGATGGCGGCCATCGAGGATGTGGGCCTGCATCTGCGTTCTCCCGACGCGCCGGTCAAGGATCTGTCGGGCGGCCAGCGTCAGGGCGTGGCCATCGCGCGGGCGATGCATTTCCGGTCAAGCATGCTGATTCTGGACGAACCGACCAACCATCTTTCGGTGAAAGAGATGAACAAGGTGCTGGATTACGTCCGCCAGCTTCGCGATCAGGGCATCACCGTCATCTTCATCAGCCACAACCTGCACCATGTTCACGACGTCTCGGACCGGATCGTCGCCTTCGCCCGAGGCGCGAAGGTCGCCGATCTGACGGCAGCGGAAACCAGCGTCCAGAACATGATCGACATCATTACCTGAGGTTCAGGAGCACAGCATGAAACGACCCCGTATCACCGATATCCGTGCCACCACGGTTGCGGTTCCACTTGATGCTCCGATCCGGACCTCGAACGGCGCGCATTGGGGGAAATTCGTCCGCACCATCGTCGAGATCGAGACCGATACCGGCGTCATCGGCCTGGGCGAGATGGGCGGCGGCGGCGAATCCGCCGAAGCCGCGTTCCGGGGGCTGAAAGCCTATCTTGTCGGGCACGATCCCTTTGACCTTGAGGCGCTGCGCTTCAAGATCTGCAACCCGACGGCCTCGTTGTACAACAACCGCACCCAGTTGCATGCGGCCATCGAATTTGCCTGTCTCGACATCATGGGCAAGACGCTGGATTTGCCGGTTTGCGACCTGCTGGGCGGCAAGCTGCGCGACGAGGTGGGTTTCGCCTCTTACCTGTTCTTCCGTCACGATCACCACGAACGCGGCGGCGAGATCCGAACGGCGGACCAGTTGATCGCCGAGGCCGCGCGGCTCAAGGCGGAATGCGGCTTTACCGCCCATAAGCTGAAGGGCGGTATCTTTGCCCCCGACTACGAGCTAGAGGTGTTCCGCGCCCTTGCCCAGGCCTTTCCCGGCGACAGCGTGCGCTATGATCCCAACGCAGCCCATTCCGTCGAAGAGGCGATCCGCTTTGGCCATGCCATCGAGGATCTGCGCAACGATTACTACGAGGATCCCACCTGGGGCCTGAACGGCATGCGCCGGGTGCGCGAATCGGTGCGCATCCCCACCGCGACGAATACCGTAGTGGTGAATTTCGAACAGCTTGCCTCGAATGTGCGCGACCCGGCAGTGGATGTCATCCTGCTGGACACGACTTTTTGGGGCGGTATCCGTCCCTGCATCCGCGCCGCAGCGGTCTGCGACACGTTCCAGCTTGGCGTCGCGGTGCATTCCTCGGGCGAGTTGGGGATCCAGCTTGCGACCATGCTGCATCTGGGCGCGGTTTTGCCCAATCTGGTCTTTACCGCGGATGCCCATTACCACCACCTGCGCGACGATGTGATCCGGGGCGGCCTGATGCCCTATCGCAACGGGGCGATCACCGTGCCCACGGGACCGGGCCTCGGGGTGGAACTGGATCGCGACAAGCTGGCGCAATATGCCGAGTATTACAGAGAGTTTGGCGGTTATCCCTATGACCGTGATCCCGCCCGGCCCGACTGGTTCGCACTGGTGCCAAACAGCCGGTGGGCCGATCCGGCCACTTCCTATAGCTGGAGCGACCGGAAATGACCCGCGCCATGCAATTTTGCCCCCTTCCGGGCGCGGCCATCGCGCAGGTGGCCGAAAGCCCGATCTGGGACGGTGACGGCGGCGATCTGTACTGGGTAGATATCATCGGCAAGCGCATCTTCCGTTACCGGCTGGCAACGGACGAGGCGTGGCACTGGGATTGCGACGATTTTCCGACCGCCATCGCCCTGTGCGAGGGCGGCGGCCATGACGCGGTTCTGGCACTGGCGGGCGGGGTGTCATTTTTCGATTTCGCGACCGGGGCCTTCACGCCCTTTGTGCAGCCAGACGGCATGCCCGGAAACCGCCTGAACGAGGGGCGCTGCGATCCCTGCGGGCGGTTTTGGGCAGGGTCGATGCAGACCAATCTGAACCCGGACGGGACGGGCCGCGACATGGACCGAAATTCCGGCGCGCTGTTCCGCATAGATGGTTCGGGCACGGTGTCGCGCCACAGCCCGCATGAGTTTGGCATCTCGAACACGATGGCATGGTCGCCTGACCGCAAGACATTCTATTTCGGCGATTCGATCCGCGACGTCATCTTCGCCCATGATTACGACGACGAGACCGGCACCCTTTCGAACCGCCGGGTGCTGATCGAGGGATACGGGCGCGGCGCCCCCGACGGCTCGGCCATTGATCAGGATGGCTGCCTGTGGAACGCCCGTTTCGGCGGCGGTTGCGTCATCCGCATCACCCCGGACGGCAGGGTGGATCGCGTGATCGAGATGCCCGCGACGAACATCACAAGCTGCACCTTCGCCGGCCCGTCGCGCGATCTGCTGGTCGTCACGTCCGCGACCTTCACGCTGAGCCCGGCCCAGCTTGCCGCCAACCCGCTGGAAGGGGCGGTATTCATCGCCGAGGCCGGCATCGGCGGGCTGCCCGACCATCGCTTTCGACTGCCGGAATGATCCGCGCCAAAACAGCCGGAAACCAGATTTGGAGGAGAAGAAATGACCTGTCACCCACCCAGACCATCCCTTTTCGCCGCCCTGACCGGGCTGGCGCTGGCCGTCGCCGGGCCTGCCGCCGCACAGGACGTGACCATCGGCGCGTTGTATCTGGATGCTCAGGGGTTTTACGGCGGTATCAAGAAAGGCATCGAAACGGGTGCCGGAGATCAGAATATCCGCCTTCTTGGCCAGAACAGTCAGGGCGACGCCTCGCGCGAGGCGCAATTCGCCTCGACCCTGATTTCATCGCAGGTACAGGCAATCATCATGTCGCCGGTTTCGGCCGTGGCTTCGGTGCCGGTGGTCCGGCAAGCCTTTGACGCGGGCATTCCGGTGATTTGCTATAACACATGCATCAATGACGAGGACGCGCAGAAATACGTTCAGGCTCTGGTCACGACCGATCAGGTCAAGCTTGGCTATGATGTCGGCGTGCTGGCGGCGGAATACTTTGTCGAAAAGGGCATCGACGCCCCACGTTTCGGTATCCTGAACTGCGACGTCTACGAGGCATGCGTCCAGCGGAAAGAGGGTTTCAAGAAAGCGGTCGAGGAAAAGCTGCCGGGCGTTGTCTGGGCTGCCGATCAGGCGGGGTTCGAGCCGGGCAAATCCACCGAAACCGCGACGACCATGCTGACCGGCGACCCCGAAATCAACGCCATGTTCGCGACCACCGACAACGGGACCATCGGTGCCGTGCAGGGAATCGGGGCGGCAGGGCGCACCGGCAAGGTCGTCGTATTCGGCAATGACATCAGCGCGCAGCTTGCCCAATACCTGCTGAACATGCCCGAAACGCTGATCGCCACCAATGGCCAGCAGCCGCAGGAAATGGGCAGGGTTTCGGTTGCCATGGCGCTGAAGGCGGTCAAGCGCGAAAAGATCGACACCTATCTGACCATCGTGCCGACCGAGTTGTTCCCCTCGTCCGATCCCGACAAGGTCAAAGAGTGGCTTACAGCGCATTCAGACGGCATTCCATAAGATGCGCCGCATCATCCGGAACATGAAAACCCCATGCATACGCCGCTGATCGAAATCCGGGGCGTCACCAAGACCTATCCCGGCGTGGTGGCGCTGCGCGACGCGCATTTCGCGCTGCAACCCGGCGAGGTACGCGCCATTCTGGGCAAGAATGGCGCGGGAAAATCGACGCTGATCAAGGTTCTTGCGGGCGTCACGATCCCCGACACGGGCAGCATCCGTATCGGCGGCACCGAAACCCGGATGTCCTCGCCCGCCGATGGCATCCGGGCGGGTATCGCGACCGTGCATCAGGAACTGAGCGTCATCCCCGAACTGTCGGTCGCCGAGAATATCTTTCTGGGCCAATGGCCCCGCGCGCGCGGCGGGATCGACTGGACGGCAATGACGCGCGAGGCCGGGCAGGCGCTGGCCCATCTTGGCCTGAAAATCAATCCGCGTCGGTTGGCCGGAACCCTGTCGGTCGCCGAGCGTCAGCTTGTCGAGATCGCCCGCGCCTTGCGGCAGGGCGCACGCATCCTGATTCTGGACGAACCCACCAGTTCGCTGGTCACGCGCGAGGTCGAGGCACTGATCGAGGTGATCCGCAAGCTGGCCAGCGGCGGCACCGGCATCATCTATATCTCGCACCGGATGGACGAGATCCGGCGCGTTGCCGGCTCGGTCACGGTGATGCGCGATGGCGCGGTCATCGCGACCAGCCCGGTCAAGGGGCTGAGCAATGCCGATATCGTGGCGATGATGCTTGGCGAACAGCCGGAATCCGCCACGGACGGGCGCGCGCATTCCCCCGCGACGGAACGCCGCCCGTCGCTGATGACCGTTGACGGGCTTTCTGTCGCGCCAAGGGTCCGGGACGCAAGTTTCGACATCCGCGCGGGCGAGGTTCTGGGCATCGCCGGAGTGCTGGGTTCCGGCCGGACCGAGATCCTTCAGGCGCTTGCCGGGCTGCGGCCGTTCGAGGCCCGCGCGATCACGCTTGACGGGCGGGACTTCCGGCCCGCCGGTCTGCGCGACGCCATGGCGCAAGGCGTGGTGATGACGCCCGAGGACCGCCGCAACCTTGGTGCGGTCGTGATGCTGGGGGTCGATGAAAATCTTGTCATGGCAAGCTGGCCGAATGTCTCGCGCCGAGGCGTCATCGACCGCCCCGCCATGCGCCGCCGCGTGGCGGACTCGATCAACGCGCTTGGGATCAAACTGGCAAGGCCGTCCGAGGCGCTGTCGAATCTTAGTGGCGGCAACCAGCAGAAGGTGGTGATCGGCAAGGCGCTGAACGCCGAGCCGCGCATCCTGCTTCTGGATGAACCGACGCGCGGAGTCGATGTCGGCGCCAAGGCACAGATTTATCGGCTGATGCGCGACCTCGCCGACAGGGGCATGGCCGTGGTCTTTGTCTCGGGCGAGGTCGAAGAGATACCCGAGGTCTGCGACCGGGTCGTGGTGCTGCGTGGCGGCACCATTTCCGCCGGGCTTTCGGGACATGACATTACCACGGAACGGCTTCTCGACCTGACGATGGGCGATTGAAAGGACGCGCAAGGATGACCGCGACACAGACGGATGGCGAGACCAGAACGGGACTTGCGGCGCTTTTGGCGCATCGGGCCAACGAGGCAGGGCTTATGGCAGCCATCCTGCTGCTTTACGTGGTTCTGGCCGGATTTGCGCCGAATTTCCTGACAATGGGCAACCAGTTGAACATCCTGCGCGATGCCGCATTCGTCGGGATCATCGCCTGGGGAATGACGCTGGTGCTGATCAGCGGCGAGATCGACATCTCGGTCGGGCCGCATGTGGCCTTTGCCGGGGTCATGCTGGCCTGGCTGGCACAACACGGGCTGAATGTCTATCTGGCGGCGGTGCTGGTCCTTGGCCTTGGCACGCTGATCGGCATGACGACCGGTTTTCTGCGCGCGCGTTTCGATGTGCCCAGCTTTATCGTGACGCTGGCCCTGTGGCTGGCCCTGCGGGGGGCGGCGCAGGTGATTTCTTCGGCGGTGCCTATCGTCATCATGGATTTCGGCTTTCAGCGGCTTGGTGCCGGCTGGTTTCTTGGCCTGCCTGTCCCGGCCATCGTCATGCTGGTGCTGTTCGGAGTATTCAGCTTTGTCGCTGTCCGGACGGTCTTTGGCCGCAGCGTCTATGCCGTGGGCGGCAATGCCGAGGCCGCGCGGCTGTCGGGCATTCCCGTCGCCCGCATTCGCATCGTCACCTTCGGCATCACCGGCTTTCTGGCCGCGCTGACCGGCATCCTGATGGCCAGTCGCCTGGGTTCGGGCAACAGCGGGGCCGCTCAGGGGCTGGAATTTGACATCATCGCCGCCGTCGTGGTCGGCGGCACCAGCCTGTTTGGTGGCCGCGGAACCATGCTTGGCACGCTTTTGGGGATCATTTTCATTGCCGCTCTGGTTAACGGGCTGGTGCTGCTGGGCGTCGATCCCTTCGCGCAGGGCATCGTCCGGGGCTTTGTCATTCTGGCCGCCGTGATGATCAACATCGCCAGCATCCGGCGCATGCGGATATAGGCCCCGCCGAAACGGTTGCTGCGCCCGATATATCGGGGCGGTTGCGGCAGCATGGCCACACACGGGGGCGGCGGGCGATTTCGGCCAACGCCTGACAATGCGCGCGGCTGACGCGCGGATGGCCAGCGGGGCTACAGTTCGTCGCGCCAGCGGTTGATCAGCGGATAGCGGCGATCCAGCCAGAAAGCCTTGGTGGAAATGCGCGGGCCGGGCGCGGCCTGATAGCGTTTCCATTCGCTGATATACAGCAGCTTTTCGACCTTGCGCACGGTTTCCGCGTTAAAGCCCTGCGCAACCAGATCCTTCAGCGCCAGATCCTTTTCGACCAGCCCCTCAAGGATCGCGTCCAGCACGTCATAGGGGGGCAGCGAATCCTCGTCCTTCTGGTCGGGGCGCAGCTCGGCGGATGGCGGCTTTGAGATGATCCGGGGCGGAATGACCTCGCCCGCCGGTCCCATCATCCAGTCGCGATGATTGGCGTTGCGCCAGCGGCAGGTTTCGAACACGCGGGTCTTGTACAGATCCTTGATCGGGTTATAGCCGCCCGCCATGTCGCCATAGATCGTCGCATAGCCGACCGCGACTTCGGATTTGTTGCCGGTGGTCAGCAACATCTCGCCGAACTTGTTGCTGATCGCCATCAGCATGACCCCGCGCAGGCGGGACTGGATGTTTTCTTCGGTGATGTCGGGCTGGGTGCCCGCCATCAGATGCGCCAGCGCCCCCGAGACCGCGTCGCGCGCGCCGTCTATCTTGACGGTGTCAAGCTGCGCCCCCAGCCGCCCGGCACAATCGGCGGCATCGTCAAGGCTGGCCTGCGACGTATATTCCGAAGGCAGCATGACGCAGCGCACATTGTCCGGGCCGATCGCGTCCGCAGCAATGGTCGCCACCAGCGCCGAATCGATCCCCCCCGACATGCCCAGAACGACCTTGCGAAAGCCGGATTTGCGCAGATATTCGCGCAGGCCCAGCATCATCGCGTGGTAATCCTGTTCCCAGGCATCGGGCTGGGGGGCCATTTCGCCCGGCTCGGCATGCCAGCCCCCATGCGTGCGGGTGAAATCGACATGCACGATAGCCTCGGCGAAGGGCGGCAGTTGCACCACCTTCCTGCCGCCGGGGTTCAGCACAAAGCTGGCCCCGTCATAAAGCTGATCGTCCTGCCCCCCGACAAGGTTCACATAGACCAGCGGCAGGCCCGTCTCGATCACCCGGCCGACCATATGGCCCATGCGCAGGTCCAGCTTTTCGCGGTGATAGGGGCTGCCATTCGGCACGATCAGGATTTCGGCCCCGGTCTCGGCCAGCGTTTCGGCCACGTCGGGATACCAGCTATCCTCGCATATGGGCGATCCGATGCGCGCCGCGCCGATGGCATAGGGGCCGCTGATCGGGCCGCTGTCGAACAGGCGCAATTCGTCGAACAACTGCTTATAGGGCAGATGGTGCTTCAACACGCGGGCGACCAGCTTTCCGCCGCTGAAGACGTAATAGGCGTTGAACAGCTTGCCCCCGTCGCGCCACGGCCCGCCGATACCAATGGCCGGTCCGTCAGCACAGGCCGCACCCACCGCCATCACCGCCGCCATGGCCTGTTCGGTAAAAGCCGGTTTCAGCACCAGATCCTGCGTCTGATAGCCGGTAACGAACATTTCGGGCAGGGCCAGCATGTCCGCGCCCGCCTGTTTCGCCGTATCCCACGCCTCGCGCGCTTTGGCGGCATTTCCCGCCAGATCGCCCACGGTGGCGTTCAACTGTCCGATGGTCAGGCGAAAGCGGTCAGTCATGGCGGGGCCCCCCGGTTTTGTCGCCCCCGTGATAGGCGAAGCGCGGGGAAAGGGAAAGTCGGCCTTTGCGCGTGCCGCGCGCATGGGGTAGACCAGAAAAAAAGCATGGGGCTCAGGAGATGAAACCGGCAGGACGGTTCACGAATACGGCAGTTGCTCTGACGCTGATGGCGGCGGCAGGGGCTGCGGACGCGCAGGTCATCGCCAAGAATTATGACGATGGCGGCGTGTACGAGGGAACCTTTCGCAATGGCCGCCAGCATGGTCAGGGCACATATACCTTGCCCGACGGCTACAGCTATACCGGCGACTGGGTGGACGGAGAAATCTCGGGCCAGGGAAAGGCGACCTTCCCCAACGGCTCGGTCTATTCCGGGCATTTCTCGAAAAGCAAGCCCGATGGCAAGGGCATCATCACCTATCCCGATGGCGGCACATATGACGGTGACTGGGTCGCCGGTGACATGACCGGCGAGGGCGAGGCCCGCTATGCCAATGGCAGCGTCTATACCGGACAATTCGTCAAGGGGCTGCATCAGGGCAAGGGCGTGCTGACACAGCCCAACGGCTATAAATACGAGGGCGACTGGAAGGCCGGCATCAAGGAAGGTCAGGGCCGGATCACCTATTCCGACGGTGCCGTCTACGAAGGCAGCATGCTGGCAGGCCAGCGCGCGGGCAAGGGCAAGCTGACCATGGCCGACGGTCTGGTCTATGACGGCATCTGGGCCGCCGGGCAAATGTCGGGTACGGGCGTTCTGGTGCAGGCATCAGGCGACCGCTACGAAGGCCAGATGGTGAATGGCAAGCGCGACGGGCAGGGCGTGGCCACCTATGCCAGCGGCGATGTCTATGACGGCCAGTTCAAATCCGACCGCAGGCATGGCAAGGGCACCTTCACCGGCACAGACGGTTTCGTCTATACCGGAGACTGGGCGGACGGCCGGATGGAAGGCGAGGGCCAGATCACCTATCCCGACGGCTCGGTCTATGCCGGGCAAATGCACAACGACCGCCCCCAGGGTACCGGCAAGATCACCTATTCCGACGGCGCCACCTACGAGGGCGCATGGAAGGATGGCGTGATCGAGGGTGAAGGCAAGGCCAGCTATGCCAATGGCATGATCTACGAAGGCGGCTTTCGCAACGCCCGCAATGACGGGCAGGGCCGCATGTCCTATCCCGACGGTTATGTCTATACCGGCGCATGGAAGGACGGCCAGCGCCACGGCGAGGGGCAGGCCACCTATCCCGACGGCACGGTTTATACCGGCGGCTTCGCCAATGGCCGCCGCGATGGCAAGGGCAAGCTGACCACACCTGACGGCTTTGTCTATGAAGGCGGCTGGAAAGAAGGAGAGATCGACGGTGACGGTGCCGCCACCTATGTCAGCGGCGACCGATACGAAGGCCATTTCGTCGCGGGCAGGCGGCAGGGCCAGGGGGTGATGCGTTACAAGTCCGGCAAGGTTGCTTCGGGCGAATGGCAGAATAACCGGCTGATCGACGACAAGGCAGCGGCCAGCCCGGCACCCGTCGAGACCGAACAACCCGTCCTGCCCGACGAAGCCCCGTCAGCCCCCCAGTAACCACCGCCACCGCCCCGCACGCAACAGCGCCACAGCTATCCGCGCCCAAAAGCAGGGGGTCCGGGGGGCGCAGCTCCCCCGGCCATCGCGGGACGCAATCAGGCGCGGCCTGCTGCCGCCGACAGAACCGACGGGTCGATTCCCTGAGCCTTCAGCGCCGCCTGCCATTTGCCGTCATTATCCGCGCCAAAGATCAGATCGTCGGCACCATCTCCGGTCAGCCAGCCATTTGCCAGCATCTCGGCCTCAAGCTGGCCGGGGCCCCAACCGGCATATCCCAGTACCAGCACTGCTGATTCCGGTCCCTGCCCATGGGCCAGATCCTCAAGAATGTCGCGCGTGGTGGTCATGGCGACGGCCTGACTGATGCGCAGCCTCCCCTCGGGATCGTCACCATGCTCAGGGACATTGTGCAGCACGAAGCCGCGTCCCGGCTCGACCGGGCCGCCGAACCGCACCTCGATCTTGCGCGAGCGGTCATCCGCCTCGATCCCCAGTTGATCCAGCAGATCGGCAAAGCCGACCTCGGGCATGGGCTGGTTCAGCACCAGCCCCATCGCGCCATCGTCCGAATGCGCGCAGATCAGCACGACCGAGCGCGCAAAACGCGGATCCCGCATGCCCGGCATGGCGATAAGAACCTTGCCGGTCAGGTTTTGCGGAACATGTTCAAATGTGATGGGGTTGCTGGTCATCGGGTCTCCTATATGTACAAGATTGGCTCTTGTCGTGCATCTTGCAAGCCCCCGCGCGTTTGTGATTTCTGTGCGAGCGCGTCAGGCGCTAAATCCCGAAGAATGAAACCCCCCGCATGCCTGGCCCTTGCCCTGACCCTTACCGCTTTGCCCGCCCTGTCCGAGGATCTGCCCCCCGGCCTTGTCTCGGCGCGGCTTTTGCCCGGCTGGACCGATTCGCAGGGAAACCGTGTTTCGGCGCTGGAATTACGACTTCAGCCGGGGTGGAAAACCTATTGGCGCAGTCCCGGCGATACCGGGCTGCCGCCTGATTTTGACTGGGGGGCGTCTGAAAACCTGGCCGGGGTCACATTTCACTGGCCCGCGCCTCAGGCGATCCGGTCGGGCGGGGATATCACCCTTGGCTATCACGACCTGCTGGTGCTGCCCTTCACCGCGACACCTGCGGATCCCGGCAAGCCGCTGGTTCTGGCCGCCGAGGTCGATCTGGGTATCTGCGAACGGATCTGCGTGCCGGTGCATGTGGCTTTGCAGGCCCCTGCCCCCGCCCCTGCCCCCTCGGCCTCGATCAAGGCCGCGCTGCGGGACGTGCCGGCGCTGGTCGCGGACAGCGGAACCTGTGCCCTGCGCGACATCGCGGACGGCATGCAGCTTGAGGTTCTTCTGCCGCGCGCGCGGATCGAGGTTGCCGCGATGGAGGTGGTGGACCGCCCCGACATCTGGGTCTCGATCCCCCTGTTGCTGCCCGAGGACGGCGCGACCCGCGCCACCGCCGATTTCGTCGCACCAACGGGTGCGCCCTTCGATCTGGACGTGTCGCAGGTCCGCTTTACGCTGATCGGCCCGGATGGCGCGGTCGAGATGCTGGGCTGCGACCTGCAAGGCTGACCAGCGCCGCCACCGCGACCGCGCCCGCCAGCCCCAGCACATACCAGCCAAGTGCCGCGCCAGCCGATCCGGCCACCGGCCACCAGCCCGGCACCTCGATCCCCAGCACCGGCAGCACCGTCGCAGGCAGCAGCGTCACCGCAAAGGCCAGCGCCGCCAGCCCCGCGCCGATCCGCAGGGGGCCGCGCAAACCGGGCGCGCGCAGACCGCGCCGGAACCCGGCCCGCGCCTGCGCGATATCGGCCCCGATCCCCATGACGGCGGGTACCACCAGCAGCACCACGATCATCCCGAACCCCAGACCATAGACCAGCGTCACCACGGTCGGCTTCAGGAACAGCGCCTGCGAGGACCGTTCATACAGCAGCGGCGCAAGCCCCAGCACAGTCGTCGCCGTGGTCAGCATCACCGGACGCAGCCGGTTGCAGACCGCATCGACCACGGCAGGGCGCAACCCCCTCTCTTTCGCGTAATCGTCGATGGTCGAAATCAGCACGATGGAATCATTGATGATGATGCCCGACATGCCGATCAGTCCCACGATCGAGAACATCGACATGGGCAGGCCCCACAGATAATGCCCCCAGACCGCGCCGATCAGGCCGAAGGGAATGACCGACATGACGACGAAAGGCCTGCTCCAACTGGCGAAAATCCAGGCCAGCACCATATAGATCCCGGTCAGCGCCAGCCCGAACCCCGCCGCCGCATCGCCCAGAAATTCCCTTTCCTGTTCGGCCAGGCCCGTCACTTCGTAATTCACACCGTATTCGGCGGCGATCTGCGGCACGATCCGCGTCTGCAATTCGGCGGTGATTTCGGCGGCACGGGCCGGATCGTCGTCGGATATGTCCCCCGTGACCGAGATCATCCTTTCGCCATTTTCGCGCCGGACGGTGGAAAAGCCGACGGCGCTGCGGACGGTGACAATATCGGCCAGCGGTACCCAGTTGCCCGATCCGGTCCGCATCAGCATCCGGTCCAGAAAATCGCCGCTGCGCTGGTGTTCGGGCAGTTCCACCCGGATCGCACCGGTTCGCGTGCCCACCGGATAGGTCGCCGCCTCGATCCCGCCCAGCCTCTGCCGCAATTCGCGCCCCAACCCCTCGGTCGTGAACCCCAGCGCGTGACCCTGCGCTGTCAGGTCCAGCGCCAGTTCCTGCTTGTCATAGGGCATGCTGTCTTCCAGCGCCGAAACCTCGGGGAAATCCGACAGCCGCAGCTTCAGCGCCTCGGCGGCATCCTTCAACCGCTGCGCATCCGCCCCCGTCAGCCGGACCGAGATCGCATCGCCACCCGGCCCCGAGCGGAAGCCGCGAAAGCTGACGGTTTCCAGACGCGGATCCGTGGGCATCGCTTGTTGCAACGCGGCGACAAAGTCGAAGCTGGAATAGGGGCGGAAATCCGGGTCGATCAACTCGATCTGGATCGCCCCCAGCAGGTCGGGATCCTTGGTGTCCGCTCCGGGCAGGGGGCGCCCGGAATTGCCGCCGACCTGCGCCATGGCATGCGTGACGGGGTTCAGGCCGTATTCGGCCTGATATTCGCCGGCCACGCGATCCACCGCCGCCTGCATCTGCCACATGACGCGCATCGTATCTTCGCGCGTGGCGCCGGGCAGCATGGCGAAATTGCCTGCCACACTGCCGCGTTCGGGCGAATCGAAGAACCGCCACGGCACCTGCCCCGTCATCAGCGTCGCCGCGCCCCATCCAAGCGCGGCAATGGTTGCCGCCAGCACCGGATAGCGCAGCGCCAGCACAGCGCGTATCAGAGGCCGGACCAGCCGGTCGGTCAGCCAGTCCAGCCCGCGATTGACCAGTTTGGAGGGCCGGTCATACCAGTTCCGCCGCGCCGTCACCGTCAGCGCATGGGCCATATGGCTGGGCAGGACCAGAAAACACTCGATCAGCGAGGCCACCAGAACCAGAATGACCGTCAGCGGAATATCGATGACCATGTCGCCGAACCGGCCTCCGATAAAGGTCAGCCCGGCAAAGGCGATGATCGTCGTCAGGGTCGAGGACACGACTGGCCCCGCCATACGCCTCGCCGCCCGTTCGGCGGCGATGGCGGCGGGTTCGCCCAGTTTGCGGGCGCGGTAATCGGCGTGTTCACCCACCACGATGGCGTCATCGACGATGATCCCCAATGTCAGGATCAGCGCGAACAGCGAAATCATGTTCAGCGTCATGCCGGTGGCATGCATCAACGCAACTGCGGTCAGCAGCGACACCGGAATCCCCGCTGCGACCCAGATGGCGGTGCGTGCGTTCAGGAACAGGAACAGCAACGCCAGCACCAGCCCAAGACCCATGGCGGCATTGTCCAGCAACAGCTCCAGCCGGGCGGCGATGACCTCGGCGCGGGCGCGCACCAGCGTCATTTCCACCCCGTCGGGAAGGCCGGGTTCCATGCGGGCGACGATATCTTCGACCCCGCGCTGCATGCCGATGGCATCGCCAGCCGCGCTGCGCTGGACGCCGACCATGACGGCGGGGTTGTCGCCGACGTAAAAGGCAACGTTCTGGTCCAGGCCGGTACTGGTGACGCGGGCCACATCGCCGATGGTCAGCTTGGTGCCATCGGCCAGCGCCTTGACGGGCAGTTCCGCAACCTGCGACGGATCGCGGATTTCGCTGCCGGTGCGCACGCGGGTCGCGCCCGCCGAGACGTCCCCCGCCGGATTGGCCGAGGCCGCCGCCGCCGCAACCGCCGCGATCTGTTCCAGCGTCACGTCGTGGCGGACCAGTTCCAGCATGTCCACCTCGATCAGCGTTTCCGGCGCGCTGAGGCCGATCGTGTTGATCCGGGTGATGCCCTGCCCATACAGCCGGTTCACAAGATCGTCGGCGATGCGGCCAAGCTGATCCAGCCCCGCCGGGCCGGAAATGACAACATCCGCCACCCGATCACGCCAGGCGCTGCGCGTCACCTCGGGGTCTTCGGCGCTGTCGGGCAGGTCGCCCGCCGCCGTGATGGCGGTTTCCACATCGGAGGTCGCACGCGACATGTCCCAGCCAGGTTCAAATTCAATCTCGATCCGGGCCGCGCCCTCGGTCGCGCGGGACGAGGTCATGGCCACCCCCTCGACCCCCATCAGCGCCGGTTCCAGGACGCCCACGACGGAACGGTCCACATCGTCGGGGCCGGCCCCGTCCCAGCGCACCGTCACGTCGATTTCATTGACCACGGTATCGGGAAAGAACTGCGCGCGCAGTTGCGGCGCGGCGTAAAGGCCCGCGACCACCATCGCCGCCATGACCAGATTGGCCAGTGTCGGGTGATTGACGAACAGCGCCAGAATACCCCCGCGCCTTGTGCCGCCCCCGTCAGCCATTGCCACGCCCCCGCCGGTTCTGCGCCCGCTGATCGGCGGCGGGGGCAGGCGCATCCGCATCGCGCACGCGGATACCGGTGCCCAGTTGCGGGGCGCGTTCAGCCACGATCCGGGTGCCGTTCAGTTCGGCCGGAACGCGGATGATCACATCGTCACCCTGATGGCGCAGCACCTCGACCCGCGCCGCCGTCAGCCGCCCTTCGACATCGGCGACCAGAACCGCACTGTCCGCCCCGACCGCCGCCGCCGGAACCTGCGCCACATCCGTCAGCGCGGGTTCCTGAATGCGGACCGTCACGAAATCACCGGGCCGCAGCGCCACTTCACTTTCGGTGATCCGGGCATAGACGATCCGCGCCGCCGCCCCTTCGGCCACCGAGGCCGAGGTGCGATCAAGCCTGGCCTTTGCCGTCAACTGACCTGAACTGCCATCCAGAACCACCGTCATCGGCGTGCCCGCCACCGATGGCCCGCCTGCGGCCAGACGTGTGAATTGTTGCAGCGACAGCGGAATCTGAACCTCTAGCGCGTCGGGATCAATGATTTCGGCCAGTTTCTCGTTCATGCTGACCAGCCCGCCCTCGACCGCCGTGACCCCTGTGACCTTACCGTCAAAGCGGGCGCGGATTTCCGTGTCGGCCAGTTCGCGCCGCGCCTCGGTCAGCAGAATTTCGGCGCGGTGCAGCGCGTTTTCGGCGGCGGTGACGCTGGCTTCAGCGCTGGCCAGCGCGGATTTCCCTGCCAGCACCACCTGATCCGCCGATGAGGCCGCCAGTTCCGCCGCCTCGCGATCCGCGCTGGTGCCAAGGCCCCGCGCGGCCAGTTCGTTCTGTCGGTCAACTGCGGCGTGACGCAACTGGGCCTGACGTTCTGCCGAGACCAGATCGTCGGTCGCCACCCTGACCTTGCGCCGCGCATCGGCCAGCGTTGCCTGCGCATCGTCCCGCGCGGCGATCTGACTGTCCAGCGCCGCCTGCGCCGCCGCCGGGTCGATCCGCGCCAGAATCTGCCCGGCCCTGACCTCGCCTCCCTCATGCATGGCGGGGTCCAGCATCACGATCTGTCCCGCCGCACCCGCGCGCAGTTCCAGCCGCCGGCGCGACTGGATCAACGCATACACCTCCATCACCGGATCGGCGCGCTGCGCCTGCAGGGTGATCAGCCGCGCGGTGTACACCTGTTCGCCCGCACGGCGCGACGGGCCGTCATCCTGCCCGCGCAGGACGGTCGCCTGCCAAACCTGAAAGCCCGCCAGAAACAGCAGGCCGATAGTCAGGGCGGTGATGAACAGCCCGCTGAGGCTGCGAAACAGAAAGCGCATGGGTCATAGTCCAGCCAGGGACGTTCCGGTTATCCCATGATGCGGAAACGAAACCTAAACGGAAAGAGATTCCAGCCGCTCGGCCAGCGACAGCAAATCCGCCCACGCCTCACGCTTGGCGGCGGGGTTGCGCAGCAGATAGGCCGGGTGCGTCATCGGCAGGGCGGGGCGGCCAAATGCCTGTGTCCATTGGCCGCGCAGGCGCAGGATGCCCCGTCGGCCCAGTGCCGCCTGACAGGGAATATTGCCCATCAGCACGATCAGATCGGGCGCGGCCAGTTCGATATGGCGACGCAGGAAAGGCATGCTCACAAGAATTTCATCTGGGCTGGGGTCGCGGTTTCCGGGCGGGCGCCATGTCAGCACGTTGATGATGTACAGCGCCTTTTCGGCATCCACCGCCTCGCGCGACAAGCCGATGGCACCGAACATGCGGTCCAGTAACTGCCCCGCGCGGCCCACAAAGGGACGGCCGCGGCGATCCTCTTCGTCGCCGGGCGCCTCGCCCAAGATCAACAGCCGCGCCCTGGGATTGCCATCCGCAAAGCAGAAATTTCGCGCGCCTTTCTTCAGTTCGATCCCGTCGAACCCTTCCTGAGCCGCCGCAAGCGCCGCCAGATCGCCTGCCGAAGCCGCCAGCGACTCGGCCTTGGCCACGTCGGAGGCGGTACCATCCGCGTCGGCGGCAGGGGCCGGGCGGGGCGTTTCGGGCTGCACCGGCAGGGCGGCAGGGCGCGCCGCCAGTTCGAACCGGTCGATGCCGGTTTCGCAGATCGGCTCGTCCGCGCCCATCTCGGCCTGCCATTCCAGCAGGGCCAGCGCGGTCGCCGCGTCGATTTCGGTTCCCAGATATGTCGGGTTTTCGTCCATAGCCGCCACGCTATGACCGCCGAGCCGCGCCTGCAAGCCTAGTCCGTGACAAGCATATAGCCCGCCCCGCGCACGGTTTGCAGAAATCGCGGCTCTTTCGGGTCCGGTTCGATCTTGCGGCGCAGGCGGGTGATCTGCACGTCGATGGCGCGCTCTGAATTTTCGGATTCCTCGCCATTGCCGCCCCGTCCCAGATCCTCGATCAGATCGGTCCGGCTGACCGCCTCGCCCGGCGTGGCGGCAAGACGCCGCAGCAATGCCTGTTCCGTGCCCGTCAGGCGCAGGGGCGCATCGCCCTGCCACAATTCACCCTTGTCGGTGTCATAGCGCAGCGCGCCGAGCGTCAGGAATTTCGGCTGGATCGAATCGATGGCCGGCACGCGGCGCAGGATCGCGGCGATGCGCAGCAGCAATTCGCGCGGCTCGAACGGTTTGGGCAGGTAATCGTCGGCGCCGCTTTCCAGACCGTTGATGCGATCCTCGGTCTCGCCCCGCGCGGTCAGCAACAGGATCGGCGTGTCGATCCGCCCGCGCAGATAGCGGGTCAGCGAAAACCCGTCCTCGCCCGGCATCATCACATCCATCACGATCAGGTCAAATTCCAGCCCGGCCAACAGCCTGCGCGCCTGAGCCGCGTCCTGGGCGCAACTGACAAGATAGTCGTTCCTGCGCAGGAAACGGCCCAGCAGGCTGCGGATGCGTTCGTCATCGTCAACGATCAGGATATGGGCGTCTTGGCGATTCATCGGGGTCTTTGCCTTCCTGCGGCAGTTCCTTCATCGATTGATACTGCGCCCGCATGTCGGGGTCCATCATCGCCTCCAGCACCTGCCGGAAACCCGCCACTGCCTGCGGGCCGGCGTTGCGATAGGCGGCGCGCATCCGGGCCCGCTGTGCCTCGGACAGGCGGCGTTCCAGCAGGGTGCCCTTGTCGGTCAGGTAAAGCTGGCGTTCGCGGCGGTCGCGGCGGCCCACGCGACTTTCGACCAGTTCGTCCTCGATCAGGGTGCGCAGGACGCGGTTCAGCGACTGCTTGGTCACGCCCAGAACATCCAGCAGAGAGGTGACGGTCAGGCCGGGGTCGCGGTTGATGAAATGCAGGGCGCGGTGATGGGCGCGGCCATAATCCATGTCGCCCAGAATCAGATCAGGATCGGCGGTGAAGGCGCGATAGGCAAAGAACATCGCCTCGATGCCGCGCCGTAACTGATCGTCGGTCAGGAACAGCAAATCCTCGCCCACCATGCCCGGCGTTCTGGCCTTTTGTTGCATCGCCTGATCCTTCTTTCGGAATTTCCGCCCTGATAGGACAGCCTTGTTGACTTTCTAACGCGGCATTGCTAGCCGTCAAGCGTCTTGCGCAAGAAACAGGCCCGATCCGGCCTTATTTGCGTAACAAATGAAATGCACCCGGTGGATGGAGAACGGAAAATGACGGCGGCATATGATGATCGCGATGGCAAGATCTGGATGGACGGGGAACTGATCGACTGGCGCGACGCGAAGGTGCATATCCTAAGCCACGCGCTGCATTATGCGAGCTCGGTTTTCGAGGGCGAGCGGTGTTACAGCGGCAAGATCTTCAAGGGCCACGAACATTCGCTGCGGCTGATCGAATCGGGGCGGCTGCTGGACATGGCCATCCCCTATACCGCCGAACAGATCGACGCCGCCAAGGATCAGGTGTTGGCCGCCAACGGCTTCAAGGACGCCTATGTCCGCGCCGTCGCATGGCGTGGGTCGGGGCTGGACATGGGGGTTTCGGCGGCGCGCAATCCGGTACATCTGGCCGTCTGCGCCTGGGAATGGGGCAGCTATTACGGCGATGCGAAATGGCAGGGGGCCAAGCTGGACATCGCGAAATGGAAGCGTCCCAGCCCCGAAACCATCCCCACAGCCGCCAAGGCCGCCGGGCTTTACATGATCTGCACCATGTCCAAGCACGCCGCCGAGGCCAAGGGCTGTTCCGACGCGCTGTTCATGGACTGGGAGGGGTATGTGGCCGAAGCAACCGGCGCGAACATCTTTTTCGTCAAGGATGGCGAGGTGCACACCCCGCTGGCCGACCGTTTCCTGAACGGCATCACCCGGCAGACCATCATCCAGATGCTGAAGGACAACGGTATCACCGTGCATGAGCGCCGCATAAAACCCGAAGAGCTGGACGGTTTTCAGGAATGCTGGCTGACCGGCACCGCCGCCGAGGTAACACCGGTCGGGCAGATTGGCGACTGGCATTTCCAAGTCGGGACGATGACCCGCAAGGTCGCCGAGGATTACGAGAAACTGGTCCGCGCATAATTCCCGGCGGCAAACCCGGCCCGGCGTCAAGGCGCATCGCGCCGCCGGGCCAGAAAATGCCGTCAGACGGTCTTGCCGCGCTCGATCCGGGCAAATTCGGCGGTTTTGCGGCCATCGGCGCTGCGGTCCTTGGGACGGCTGCGCAAGGTGTCAATGGCGGGATGCACACCCGACTCGCGTTCCTGACGGGTAAATTCGCGAAGCCGCGCTTCGCTGTGGCTACGGGGTTGGTCGCTGACGTGTTTGGTCATCTTCGGCCCTCCTTAGACCCTTGGACGGTCAATATAGGGCCGAATCGGTCCAATTCCAAACCTTCAGGCCACCTTGAAACCCTGGGCGGCGGATAACACCGCATGCAGCGCGGTCGGGTTGTCATTGGCGCGCAGCTTGCCCCTCAGGTCGGTGTCGCGCAACGTCCGCGACACCAGCGCCAGCGCCTTGAGGTGATCGACGCCGCTGTTCTTCGGGGCCAGAAGGGCAAAAATCAGATCGACGGGCTGGCGGTCCACCGCATCGAAATCCAGCGGCTTCTCAAGGCGCAGAAACAGCCCCGCAACCTTGTCAAGCCCGTGCAGCCGGGCATGTGGCAGTGCCACCCCCTGCCCGACGCCCGTGGGGCCAAGGCTTTCGCGTTCTTGCAGGGCATCCAGAACCTCGGACGAGTTCAGGTCGTATTCGCTTGCCGCAAGATCGGCCAGTTCCTGAAACAGCCGTTTCTTGGACGTTACCTGCCCCAAAGAACGTACCGCCCCCGGCTGAAGAATTTCGCTTAGTTGCATCGGGTCGTGTCTTTCCTGCGCTGTCCACCCCGGACAAGCAACCGGGGCGGTTCAGTTCTGCTGTGCGTCACGCGAGGCGTCAGCCGTTACCGCGCGGGTCGATCCACCCGACATTGCCGTCATCGCGGCGGTGGACGACGTTGACGCCGCCATGTTTTTCGTTGCGGAATACCAAAAGCGGCGCCCCGGCCAGTTCCATCTGCATCACGGCGTCACCCACCGACAGGGTCGGGACGCGGGTTTCCATTTCGGCGACGATCATGGGTTGCAGACCGGTATCGTGCGTTTCCCATTCATCCTCGTCGGCGGTCAGCACATACAGGCCCGCCTGCCCGTATTCAACCGGTTCGGTCCGGTCCTTGTGATGGTCCTTCAGCCGACGCTTGTAACGGCGCAACTGCTTGTCCATGCGCTCGCGGCAGGCTTCGAATGCCGCATAGATTTCGTTTGCCGAGCCACGGGCCTGCACGGTCAGACCGGTGGACAGATGCGCGACGGCATCGCAGATAAACTGGTGCGCATCGCGGGAAAAGGTGACTGCGGCATCAGTGGGACGCTGCGAATACTTGCCGACCGTTTCACTCAACTCATCCTTGACATGAAGCGACAGTGCGTCACCTACGTCAATGTGTTTTCCGCTGATAGTAAAGCGCATGTAGTGTCCTTTCCCTTTGCCCGGACCCAAGCCAGTCAGCCGGTCAGCCGTCTGGGTGGGGCGGGAACAGAGCGGTCGTTCGCGCCGCTCATGGCCTCATTTGGTTCCAGTCTTGAGCGGCTGTCAACGGGTCGTCTGGCTATCGCGGGCCTTCTGCGGATCAGCCGCCGATCTTCGCACGGCACCCGCCCGGAAAGCCGCCTCAGTGCAGGCGGAAGCTGTCACCCAGATAGACCTCGCGGACCTTGGGATCGGCGACGATTTCCTGCGTGGTGCCCGATTTCAGGACATGGCCATCATGCAGGATATAGGCCCGGTCCACGATACCAAGCGTCTCGCGGACATTGTGATCGGTGATCAGCACGCCGATGCCATGCGATTTCAGTTCGTGAACCAGCGTCCTGATCTCGCCCACGGCGATCGGATCAACCCCCGCAAAGGGTTCGTCCAGCAGCAGGAACCGTGGATTCGACGCAAGGCAGCGCGCGATCTCGACCCGGCGACGTTCGCCGCCCGACAGGGCCAGCGCGGGGGCGGCGCGCAGATGGGTGATCGAGAAATCGCCCAGCAATTCCTCAAGCCGGTCGCGGCGGTGGCGCGGATCATCCAGCGCCACCTCCAGCACGGCCATGATGTTCTGTTCGACCGTCAGGCCGCGAAAGATCGACATTTCCTGCGGCAGATAACCGATGCCCATCCGTGCACGGCGGAACATCGGCAGATGCGTGGCCTCGGTCCCGTCCAGAATCACCTGCCCGCCATCGGGGCGGATCATCCCTGCGATGCAGTAAAAACACGTCGTCTTGCCCGATCCGTTCGGCCCCAGCAGCGCGACGACCTCGCCCCTTTGCAGGTTGACGGAAACGTCATGGATCACCGGGCGCTTGCGATAGGATTTTCGCAAGCCGACCACAACCAGCCCCCTGGCAGGTATTTCGGGCGTTTGCCGCATCACTGGTTATCCGGTTGCAGGATAGACCGCACGCGGCCTTCGGCACGCGCGGTTCCGGTGTTCAGATCGACATGCACCGTTTCGCCGGTCAGGACATTGTCGCCATGGGTCATCACCACATCGCCGATCAGCGTCACAAAGCCGGTGCCAACCTGATAATCGGCCTCGCGCGCCTCGGCGGCGTCGGGGCCGCTGACCAGGGTGACATTGCCTTTCGCATGCAACGATTCGATGCGGTTCTGCGTGCCCTGCACATATTCGACCGTCACCGTATCCGCCTTCAGCCGCATCTCGCCCTGTCCGATCACGACATTGCCGGTGAACAGCGCCGTGCCATCACTCTGGTTCACGGACAGGCTGTCGGATTCGGTGTCGATCGGCAGCGAGGTATCCGCCTTCATGCCAAATGACACATTCTGCGCCATGGCCGGCGCAGAGAACAGCAGCAAGACGATCAGGATCTGACGCAGCATGGATTTTCCTCGGGTCAATCAGGGCTGGTATATCAAATGGACGTTACCTGTGAAATTCAAAACCGATGGCGCGTCGGGTCCGGTTTCAAAGCGTTCGTCGGGTTGCATGTGCATGCGGTCCGCCGTCAGATGGCCGAAGGGCGCCTCGGCCTCGACCCCTTCATCGGCCAGCATCCATGACTTGTCCATCGCGGCATCGACGCTTGGCGCCTCGACCTGCCAGCCCGACGAGGTGGTCATGCGCACCCCGCCGCGCAGTTCGATCATGTCATCGCCCAATGTGCCGTCCGGGGCGATAAGCCGCGCCGAAAGCCCGCTTTTCGCGCGCCAGTCCAGCAGCAGGTCGCTGGCGGTCGGATCCTGTGTATCCCGGCCCGGCATCGCCTCGGCCGCGCGCAGCGAAATTTCGGCCCCGTCGCCGGTCATGGTCGAATAATGCGGCAACAGGATCCGATGGTCGCGCGCGGTCTGTTCTGCCCCCTCATGCGCGGGGGACAGACCCGTACCGTCGCCGGGACGGTTCGAGAAAAGAAACATCGTGGACAGGATCACCAGCGCCACCAGAGGCAGCAGCACGCGAAGCCAGCGGACGATGCGGGTGCGGTTCATCGGTCAGATCAACCCCGCGCGCAGGCAGTCATGGATATGCAGGATGCCGACAGGCAGACCATCCTCGACCGCGAAAAGGCTGGTGATCTTGCGGGCCTGCATCTCGGCCAGCGCCGCCCCGGCCAGCGCGTCAGGGGCGATGACACCGGGATTGCGGGTCATCACCTCGCAGACGGAGCGGTCCAGCAGGCCCTGCATGTGCCGTCTCAGGTCGCCATCGGTGATGATGCCGGTCAGCCTGCCCGCGCCGTCCACCGCGGCAACAACACCGAAACCCTTCTGGCTCATGACCAGCAGCGCATCGGTCATCGGCGCGCCGTCGGCGATCAGCGGCATGTCGGCATGCATCAGGTCGCGCACCCTGGCCAGCAGCGCGCCCAGCTTGCCGCCGGGGTGGAAGGTGCGGAAATGTTCCGCCGTGAACTGCCGGTGTTCCATCAGCGCCACGGCCATTGCATCGCCAAGCGCCAGCGTCATCGTGGTCGAGGTGGTCGGCACGATCCCCTGGCCGCAGGCCTCGGGCGCAGGGGGCAGCACCAACGCCAGATCCGCTTGCCGCAGCAGGGTCGAATCCGGGCGCGAGGCGACACCGATCAGCGGAATTTCGAAACGACGGGTATGGGTTATCAGGTCGGCCAATTCCGGCGTCTCGCCGCTGTTGGACAGAACCAGCGCCAGATCGTTGCGCGTGACCATACCCAGATCGCCATGGCTTGCCTCGCCCGGATGCACGAATTGCGCGGGCGTCCCGGTCGAGGCCAGAGTCGCCGCGATCTTGCGCCCGATATGGCCGGATTTGCCCATGCCAGACACAATGACCCGGCCCTTCACGGCCAGGATCATGTCGATGGCCTGTTGAAATTCGGGGCCAAGGCTGTCGGCCAGCAGGTCCAGCGCCCCAGCCTCGGTGCGGATCACGCGGACAGCCGTTTCCAGATGTGATGTCATGACGCCAATCTAGTGATGGAAAATGTCGTTTTCATCCCCCCAGCCCAACAGATCCAGATGTGCGCGGGCGGGCAGGAAATCGAAACAGGCCTGCGCCAGCCCCAGCCGGTTCTCGCGCCGCAGCCTTTCCTCAAGCGCCTCTTTCAGCTTGTGCAGATGCAGCACGTCCGAGGCGGCATATTCCAGTTGCGCATCGCTCAGATCCTCGGCGCCCCAGTCGCTTGTCTGTTGCTGCTTGCTGACATCCACGCCGACCAGTTCATTCAGCAGGTATTTCAGCCCGTGGCGGTCGGTAAAGGTGCGCACCAGCCTTGACGCGATCTTGGTGCACCACACCGGCGAGGTCACAACGCCAAACGCATTTTCCAGCGCGGCGATGTCAAAGCGGCCAAAGTGGAACAGCTTCAACACCTTGGGATCGGTCAGCATCCGCGTCAGGTTCGGCGCCTCGGTCTGGCCCCTTTCGATCTGGACCAGATGCGCCTCGTCATCGCCCGAGGACAGTTGCACCAGGCACAGCCGGTCGCGGCGCGGGTCAAGACCCATCGTCTCGGTGTCGATGGCGACGACCTTGCCAAGGTCCAGGTCGTCGGGAAGATCGTTCTGATAAAGGTGAATGCTCATGTTTTGCTGCCTGCCATCGTTGGAATTTGGCCCCAATGACCAGAATCCGGGGCGACGATCCAGTGAAAACGCGATTTTCGCGCCCGCGATCAGTCGTGCTGCCCGCGCAGGACGCAGCGAAAGCCAAGATGGCTGGTCGATGTGTCCACCGGTTCGGCGTGGCGCGCGGCGGGGCGGTAACGCTGGCAATAGTTCGGCGCACACAGATGCGATCCGCCCTTCAGCACCTTGCGCGGAATGCGGATCTGCGGCATTTCCGGGTCGAAACTGTCATCCATCGCGACCCCGCGCGGATTGCGGGGAATGCAGCAGGCCTTGCCCGGATCGGCCCGATGCTGCGCGGCATACCAGTCAGCCGTCCATTCCCAGACATTGCCGATCATGTCGTAAAGCCCGTAATCGTTCGGCGGATAGCTGCCCACCGGCGAGGTGCGTTCATACCCGTCCTCGACCAGATTCTCGTTCGGGAAAATGCCCTGCCAGGTATTTGCCATATGCCGGCCGCCGGGGGTCAGCTCGTCCCCCCAGGCGTATTCGCGGCCCTCATGCCCGCCACGCGCGGCATATTCCCATTCGGCCTCGGTCGGGATGTCCTTGCCAGCCCAGACCGCATAGGCCAGCGCGTCGGCATAGGCGATATGGACCACGGGGTGATCGTCCTTGCCGTGGATATTACTGCCCGGACCATAGGGATGCCGCCAGTCCGCCGCTTTCATATATTGCCACCAGACGGTGAAATCGGACGTGTCCACCACCCGGTCCGGGGGCGAGAACACCAGCGAACCCGCATACAGCATCTGTGGCAACGCGCCGGGATAGTCCCTTGGATTGGGCGTTTTCTCGGCAAGGGTGACATGGCCCGTGTCGCGGACAAAGCGCTTGAACTGCCTGTTCGTCACTGGCCGGGGATCGATCCAGAAGCCGTCCACCGTGACCTTATGTGCCGGAGCCTCTTCGGGATAATGATCGTCCGAGCCCATGGTGAACGTGCCGCCCTCGACCCGCACCATGTGGCGAATGACGCGTTCCCTGTCGCGTTCCCTGTCGCGGGCCCTGTCGCGGGCCCTGTCGCGGGTGGGGGATCGTCTTGCCGTCGCCGATTTTGCCATGCCATTCCGCCAAAAAATCCGTGACGCGGTTGCGCCACACGTTCAAATTGCATTTCGTTCTGCGCCTGAGACAGGAAATCGCCTACCAAGGCGTTCATGTCAAATGGCTTGCGGCACTTATCCGGCGGCCCTGCGCCATCCGGAAAAGCAAAAGCCCCCGGAAACCTGATGTTTCCGGGGGCTTTTGGTGCCCAGAAGAGGACTCGAACCTCCACGCCTTGCGGCACACGGACCTGAACCGTGCGCGTCTACCAATTCCGCCATCTGGGCAGGTGGTGAGCGGGGTCTCTAAAGGCAGTCTTGGGGGGCGTCAATGGGATTCGCGCAAAAAAGCAGCAAAGCCCCGAATTTGTGGCATGCGCTGATTTTCGTGTCTGCGGTGCCGGAAG
>NZ_JBKEBL010000251.1:0-15282 GCF_047973135.1 Paracoccus sp. (in: a-proteobacteria) | reverse complement strand
CGGATCATCATCACCCTTCCGGCCTGCTGCCCGCGCAGGAAGCTTCTCACCTTGCTGTTCCCAGCCCTCGAGCCACCGTGTCCGGCCTGAAGCGAAACGCCCCGCTCATCCAGAAACATCAACCTGCACAACCTCACATGACGTTAGCGGCCCGAAAAAAACGGCCGCCGAAGTCCATTGTGTGGGTCAAACCGGAATGGGCGATGCCATGCCTACACGGTGCGATACCGCAGCTTCATGAATTATTGCGGCTAATTACTCTGATTTTACGCTGACAATCCGCAAATTCGATGATCCGATCAGTTTCCGCCCGCGATCGCCGCTCGGACCGCGTAAAACCTGCCGGAAGGGGTCTGTTCCCCAAGGCAGATACTCGCAGTGTCGCCCAAATATGGCCAGAGGGGATTGCCGCCGCTTTGTCGCAATCACCTGAACTTGACTTTCATCAATGAACGACTCGGCCCCGCAGGTCAGTCAGGGAATATCCGACAATAACAGACAAGGATTCGCGTCATGAGCGACGTCATGACCAAGAGCATGGCCCGAAACGTCTTTTATGGCGGGTCCATCTTCTTCATTCTGGTATTTGGCGCGCTGACGCTGCACAGCCATCTTTACGCCAGAAACAAGGCCATCGACCCGGCCGCGCTGACCGCCAGCGTGGCGGCGGGAAAGCATGTCTGGGAACGCAACGCCTGTATCGACTGCCACACGCTGCTGGGCGAAGGGGCCTATTTCGCGCCTGAACTGGGCAATGTGATGAAACGATGGGGCGTGCAGGACGATCCCGAAGGCGCGGTGGATGCGCTGAAATCCTGGATGCAGGCCATGCCGACCGGGATCGAGGGGCGCCGCCAGATGCCGCTGTTCGAACTGACGGACGAGGAATTTCGCGAACTGGCCGATTTCCTGCTGTTCACCGGCACGATCAACACCCAGGACTGGCCGCCCAACGACGCTGGCTGAGGGGGAATAAAGATGAGATACCAATCGCAACGCATCGCCTATGCCTATATCATCGCCGCGATGGCGCTGTTCGCCATTCAGGTGACTATCGGCCTGCTTCTGGGCTGGATATATGTCAGCCCGAATTTCCTGTCCGAGCTTTTGCCCTTCAACATTGCGCGGATGCTGCACACCAACAGCCTTGTCGTCTGGCTGCTGCTGGGGTTTTTCGGCGCGACCTATTACCTGCTTCCCGAAGAGGCCGAGCGTGACATTCATTCGCCTTTTCTGGCCTATCTGCAATTGATCATCCTTGTGGTTGGCACGCTTGGCGCGGTCGTGACCTATCTGTTCGACCTGTTCCACGGCAACTGGCTTTTGGGAACGCAGGGGCGCGAGTTTCTGGAACAGCCCACTTGGGTCAAGGCCGGCATTGCCGTCGCCGCCGTCATCTTCATGTATAATGTCAGCATGACGGCATTGCGCGGACGCCGCACCGCCGTCAGCAATGTGCTGCTGATGGGGCTATGGGGGCTGGTGTTCCTGTGGCTTTTCGCCTTTTACAACCCCTCAAATCTGGTGCTGGACAAGCAATACTGGTGGTGGGTCATCCATCTGTGGGTGGAAGGCGTGTGGGAGCTGATCATGGCCGCGATCCTGGCCTTCCTGATGCTGAAACTGACGGGGGTTGATCGCGAGGTGGTCGAGAAATGGCTGTATGTCATCGTTGCCACGGCGCTGTTCTCGGGCATTCTGGGCACCGGGCACCATTACTACTGGATCGGTTTGCCCGGCTATTGGCAGTGGATCGGCTCGATCTTTTCCAGCTTCGAGATCGTGCCCTTTTTCGCGATGATGTCCTTTGCCTTTGTCATGGTCTGGAAGGGCCGCCGTGACCATCCGAACAAGGCCGCTCTGGTCTGGAGCCTGGGCTGCACCGTTCTGGCCTTTTTCGGCGGCGGGGTCTGGGGGTTCCTGCACACGCTGCACGGGGTGAACTATTACACCCATGGCACCCAGATCACGGCGGCGCATGGGCATCTGGCCTTTTACGGCGCCTATGTCTGCCTGATCCTGGCGCTGGTCAGCTATGTCATGCCCATCATGAAGAACCGCGATCCCTATAATCAGGTGCTGAACATGGCGTCCTTCTGGCTGATGTCATCGGGGATGGTGTTCATGACGGTGACGCTGACCTTCGCGGGCGCGATCCAGACGCATCTGCAACGCGTGATGGGCGAATATTTCATGGATGTGCAGGACGGGCTGGCGCTGTTTTTCTGGATGCGCTTTGGCTCGGGCGTGCTGGTGGTGATCGGGGCCTATCTGTTCATCTATTCAGTCATGGTGCCACGCGGCGAGGTGGTCGAATCCGGCCCTGTTCAGCGCCACAAGGATGGCCATCTGGAGCCGGCGGAATAACCGATGAACGCGCATGTGAAACCGGACGAGGGGGGCGCGGATGACGCCCCTTTCTACCTGCCGCAGGGCGACGAGGTCGCCATGTTCGAGGCCGCCGCCGCCCATGATCTGCCGGTGCTGCTGAAGGGGCCGACGGGTTGCGGCAAGACCCGGTTCGTGGCCCATATGGCCGCGCGGCTGGGGCGGCCTCTGCACACCGTTGCCTGCCATGACGACCTGTCCGCCGCCGACCTGGTCGGGCGATACCTGCTGAAGGGCGGCGAGACGGTCTGGACCGACGGCCCTCTGACGCGCGCCGTGCGGGAAGGGGCGATCTGTTATCTGGATGAGGTGGTCGAGGCGCGCAAGGATGTCACCGTCGTGCTGCACCCGCTGACCGATGACCGCCGCATCCTGCCCATTGACCGCACGGGTGAGGAAATCGAGGCCGCGCCGGGTTTCATGCTGGTGGCCAGCTATAACCCTGGCTATCAGAACATCCTGAAAACGCTGAAACCTTCGACCCGGCAGCGGTTCGTGGCGATGGAGTTCGGCTTTCCCGATCCGGCGCTGGAAACCCGCATCGTTGTACGCGAAAGCGGGCTGGAGGCCGATCAGGTCAAGGCGCTGGTCCGGCTGGCGGGCAAGATCCGGGCGCTGAAGGGGCAGGATCTGGAAGAGGGGGTTTCGACCCGGCTGGTGGTCTATGCGGCGACGCTGATCGCGGGCGGGATGGGCATCGACCGCGCGATTCTGGCGGCGATGATCGAACCCTTGACCGATGACCCCGACACAAGGCGCGGCTTGCAGGATCTGGCCGTGGCCGTATTCGGCTGAGGCGCTCATGGCACCGGGCATCGAACCGTGGGAGCCCGAGGAAAGCGTCGGGCGCATCTGGCACCGATGGGCCAGCGGTTTCGACGCGCCCGAAAGCTTTGCCGATCAGGCGGTGACACTGGATCAGATCCGCGGGCGGCTGGCAGTGCTGTTCCGGGGTCTGGGCGGCGCGCCCTCGGTCGAGATCCGCGCCGCCGAACAACAGGTCTCGGGGCATCGGATAAGCTGGCGGCGACGGCTTGGCACCATGGCCGAGACCGTGCCGCATGCCTCGTTCGATGGGGAAATCCTGCGTCTGCCGCAGCGTCTGGACCTGTTGCCCGCACCCGAGGCGAATGCCGCGCTGTATCTGTGGCTGGCCGCCTGCGCCGCCCATTCCACGCCCGCGCCCCGCCATGACGACCCGCTGCATGCCGATCTGGCCCGGCTGGCCGCCAGCCGCCGCGCCGTTCAGGCGACACTGGCCGACGCGCCGGGGCTGAGGCCGCTTTACGACGATCTGTGCCGGATGGTGCTGCTTTTGCGCCCTGCCGCCGTGCTGCCCCGTGCCGAGGCGGCGGTCGAGGCGCTGGCCCGGCAGATGCTGGGCGATCCCGCTTTGCTGTCGCCCGACGCGCAGCGTTTTCTAGGGGAACCTGGCGGCGTCACGTCACCGCGCGGCTATCGCCCGATGCGACCGGTGCCGCTGTGGCCCGATGTCAGGGATACGGCGCGCGCCGGACAACCCGCCGCTGCGGGCGACCAGCCACAGGGCGAGGCCGCCGATCCGCGCATCCCGCGCATGTTGCGCGCCCGCAGGCGACGCAGCGATCAGGCGCAACGCCGCGACAGCCTGATCCTGCACAAATTCGAGGCGCTGCTGTCCTGGGCCGAGATGCTGAACCTGAACCGTCATGTCGATGATGACGACGAAGACGACGCGAAACAGGCGCTTGAGGATCAGGAAGAACTGGCCCTGGGCCAGATCAGCAAGGCCCCCGCGACGCGACTGAAGCTGCATCTGGATCTGGCCCCCGAGGATGCCGATCTTGAGGCGGTGGCGGGCGTTCTCACCTATCCCGAATGGGACGCGCGCCGGGGGAACTATCTGCCCGACCATGTGCGCGTTCTGGTGAATCCGGCCCCCGAGGATGGCGAGGACGGGCTGGCCAGCGATCCCCGCGCGCAACGCCGCATCCGCGCCGTTCGCCGCCAGTTCGAGGCCCTGCGCCCCGGCCGCGTCACCACCACCGGCCACCCGGACGGGGACGAGCTGGACCCCGATCTGGTCGTGCGCGCGGCGGCAGAGCTGCGTGCCACGGGCGAGGGCAATGACCGGATCTGGCGGCAATCGCGGCCTCTGGCGCGGCATCTGGCGGTGTCGATTCTGCTGGACGTGTCGCGTTCGACCGAAAGCGCTGTGACAGGCCGCGCGGTGATCGAGATCGAACGCGAGGCGCTGGCCGCGTTGGCCTGGGGGCTGGATGCCTGTGGCGACCGCTTTGCCATCAACGCCTTTTCATCGCTGCGCCGCGACCGGGTGTTCATCAGCGCCTGCAAGGATTTCGACGATCCGATGAGCCTGGCGGTCGAACGCCGCATCGCCGGGTTGCGACCGCGCTTTTATACCCGGCTTGGCGCGGGGATCCGGCACGCTTCGGCGGGGCTGGCGACGCAAGCCAGTCGCCGCCGGCTGCTGTTGGTCATATCGGACGGCAAACCTAACGATCTGGACCATTACGAGGGCCGCCACGGCATCGAGGACAGCGCCCGTGCGGTGCGCGAGGCGCGGATGGCGGGGCTGTCGGTTCACGGCATCACCGTGGATCATGACGGTAAAAGCTGGTTTCCCCGCATCTTTGGGAAGGGCGGCTTTTCCCTGATCCCGCATCCCGACCGCTTGCTGGCGGCACTGCCCGCGATCTATCGGCAACTGGTCGGCGGCTAATCCCGTGTCCCTGCCGCCAAGGCGCGCAACGCGGCGATATCGGCGATGATGGCGCGGTTGGTGTCGGTTTCGACGCCGTGGTTACGCAGCTTGGCGAAGGCGCGAGACAGGCTTTCGGGTTGCATGCCCAGATGCCCCGCCACCAGCCGCTTGTTATAGGGCAGCCGTACCTCGCAGGGGCCGTCATCGCGATCTGCAAGGCTGGTCAGAAACTCGGCCAGCCTTTCGATCCCGGTATGGGCCTTCAGCTTTTCGATCTGTTCGACAAGGCTTTGCAGATGCACGAAGGTCGAGGCCAGCAGGTCGATGGCAAATTCGGGGTTTTCCAGCAGGAATTGCCGCAACCTGCGCCCGTCGATCAGCAACAGGGTGCCGCCGGTGATCGCCTCGGCCGTGACCGGATAGGGCGCGCCGCGCAGCACCATCGCCTCGGCAAAGCTGCGACCGCGCCCGATGATGGCCACCACCGCCTCGTTCCCGCTGGGTGTCATGCGGATCAGCTTGATCGCACCGCTGATGACGATGAATACCGAGCGGGCGGTTTCGCCCTGAAGGAAAATCGTCTCGCCCGAGCGGAAGGATCTGCGCGATGCGCCCTGAAGGATTCGCGCGATCTGGTCATTGTCCAGCCCGTGCAGCAGAACGGATTTACGGGCTACTTCTGGAATTTGTTGGTTCATATCGGTCACTGAAAGTCAGGGGTTTGAAGGCACGGCACCGCCCGGAGGCAGGCCGGAAAAATTCACTGCCGAGACATGCCTGACCGTCGATCATGTGTCCGATCAGCGGCTAAGCCCTCATATCTCAACTAGGAACCCCGGCGGCAGCAATCAAGTTGCGGCGGTGTCGCAGACCGGCCGGACCGGGTGGCACGGCCTGCGGAAGCGCGCCCCGATCTTGCAGGACGCGCAGGCTTGCGTCAATCAGTCGCAGGACCAGAACATGTGCGAGAAATCAAAATCCCAGCTTTGCATCGGCACCCAGTAATAGCCCTTGAGGCATTTATGCATGGCCATGCGTTTCTGTTGCGCCAACAGCCAGACGGAACGCTGATCGTCGCTGAGCTTGCGATAGATATCCTGATAGATGCCGTTGCGCCTGTCGGTATCGACCTCGCCGCGCGACGCCTCGATCATGGCGTCGATCTCGGGATCCTGCACCCAGTCCATGCTGGCCCAGTTGCCCGCTGCGCCGGATGCGTATTGCACGTAATAGACCGAATCCGGCGAGGGATAGGTCGGGCCATAGAAAACCTGCGTGGAATTCGGCGTCGTCTCGACCGAGGTGGCAAGCTCGGTGATCCGGTTCCAGGGTTCGGGCTGGATGGTCACGTCAAAGCCGATCATGTCCAGCGTCGATTTGAACAGAAGTCCGATTTCCTCTTCGAAGGCGGTCTTGGAGACATAGGCATGGGTCAGCTTGATCGGCCCCTGCCCCGCATATTTCGATTGCGCCAGTTCGGCCTGCGCCGCCTCAAGGTCGAAAACCGGTTCCTTGGCATCCGCAGGCACCGCGCCTTCGAACACATCCGACAGCGGCCCGCGCATCGGTGCGCCGGGATAGATCACCTCGCGGATGGTGGCGTAATCCATGGCCATGGCGATAGCGCGGCGGACATGCACGTCGTCGGTCGGCGCGACCTGATTGTTCAGCTTGATATAGAACCCGGTCGCGGTCGGAAATTCCGCGATGTCATAGTCATCAAGCTGGTCAATTCCCTCATAGGTTTCGCTGGACTGATAGACCGAGGACATGGACAATTCGCCCCGCTGCGCCAGCGCGCGCACCGTCGCCTCGTCGCGGGTGATCACGAAACGGATTTCGTCGATGGGTTTCTGGTTGGGCCAACCCGCATGATAGCCTTCGAACCGTTCCAGCGTCATCTGCGCGCCGCGATCCCATTTGGCCAGGCTGTAGGGGCCTGCGCCAAGGGGATGATCGGCCAGATAGGTCTCGGCCCAGTCTCCGTCGCCAGCGGCCTTGGCGGCCTCTTCGTTGACAACCAGCAGCAGCGGCGTAACCGAGATGAAGGGCGCAAAGACCTTGGACAGCCTGATCTCGACCGTATGCGCATCTGGGGCGCTGATGGAATCGGGCGTGATCAGCCCCGCGAACAGATGCGCCGGACCCTCGTTCAGGGCCAGAAGGCGGTTCACGGAATAAACGACATCCGATGCCTCGACCGGGCTGCCGTCCTGAAAGGTGGCACCCTCTTTCAGCTTGAACGTATAGGTCAGGTTGTCGTCGGATACGGTCCAGCTTTCGGCAAGCTGGGGCACGACGGTGCCAGCGCCGTCAACCGTGGTCAACCCGTCATACAGGTTCACGGCGGCCATGTATTCGGTGTAATCGTTGATCTTGGCCGGGTCGATCGTGCCAAAGATCTGTACGGCGTTGACAGTGATCGCGACCTTGTCGTCCTGCGCCAGGGCGGGCAGCGCGGTCAGCCCGGCAAGCGCGGTGGCAGTCAGCAGTTTTCTCATCAATCGGTACCCCTTGTTGGTCAGTTTTTCTGTCTTGTCGCGGCCAGTATCTCGACTGGCGAAAATTCATGCGGATAGCCGAAATACCCCGGCCCGGCCAGGTCCAGCCCGGCGGGGCTGCGCCATTGCGGATCGGCGGGCAGGCCGATCAGCCGCAGGGCAAGGCCAAAGCGCAGGCTTTCGGTCGTGACCGGCAGCCCGCCATCGGCATCCAGCGCGCAGATCAGATCGGGGGTCAGCGCCATGGGGTTGCCATCGCCATCCTCAAGGCACAGAAACTCGTTCTGGAAGGACAGCACGAAATCGCGGCCCTGATCGGCATCCAGCCCGCGCAGCCGCGCGCGGCCCCGCGCAAAGCCGCCCGTGGTCGAACGCTCGATATCGACCACCCTGCCGGTGCACAGATCGACCCCGCCGCAGCGCGCGATCAGCGCGTCGCCGGGATGGCGATTGGCCTTGCGTTCGGCCTTGATCGTCTGGCCCAGTTCGCGGATAAGCCCCAGCGTACCGCGCAGGATGCCCGCCTTTACCTGCGCCCCGGTCATCGGATACAGCGCCACCAGCGCCGCGCCGCCCATCTCGACCGTCTGGGCGCGGGCCAGCCGTTCGGTCCAGAGGTTCGAGATGGTGTTCAGGACCGAACTGTTGCCCTTGTCATCGGCCAGTACCATCGGCGCGGCGGAAATGCCGTGCATGGTAAAGCTGACCATCTGCAATTCGGGAAAGGCCCGGCCCATGCCGTCGCCGTCGATCAGCGGCAGCCCGGTCGCCGCAGCCACGGCGAAGGGGATGGTCGAGTTCAGGCCCCCCGCCTCGATACAGATCAGGTAATCCGCCTTGCGGCCCAGATAGGTCTCAAGCGCGGACAGCGCGGCCATGGCTTCGGACCCGGCGGGCATTTTTTCGATCATGACGGTCGGCGCGCCCATCATGCAGACCGGCACGCACAGCGCGTCGTCGGGCACCCGTTCGGCATCCACCACCCGGACCTTGCCCGCATCGCCCATGGCCGCGCGGGCCATCAGTTTGCCGATATAGGGATCGCCGCCGCCGCCCGTGCCCAGAAAGGCCCCGCCCACAGCAATCGCATCCAGATCGTCCGGGCCGATGTCGAAACTCATTACCTGTCCTCCGCAAGGGGTCGATAGACCAGATCGGGATAACCGAATGCCGCCGGGCCGATCACGTCCAGCGCCTGCGGGGTGCGCAGCAATTCGTGGCAAGGCAGCGCCAGAACCGCGATGCGCTGGCCATAGCGCAGCATCTCGGTGGTGATCGGCAGGCCGCTGTCCAGATCCAGCACCACCACCAGATCAGGCACGCAGACCTGCATTTCGCCGTCGCGGCGGAAGATCAGGAATTCATTCTGGATGGTGATCTCGGCGGCCGAGCCGCGGCAATCGTCCAGCCCCTCGATGCTGGCCACGCCCACGTTGAAGCCGCGCGCGAAATGCCGTTTCAGATCGATGATCTTGCCCGAAAAGACATGCTTGCCGCCCTCGCGCGTGCAGATCGTGGCAATCGGGTCGTCATGGTTGCGCCGCGCGTCCATCACCGCGTGCCCCAGCCCGATGGCCTTGGTATAGCTGTCGGGGATGGCGTAACGCTTGAAGAACGCGCCGCTCATCGGGGCCGAGGCCAGAACCGAGGCCCCCCCTTGCGAGATCACGCAGGCGCGGGCCATGGTTTCGTGCCATTTCTCGGAAATCGCATGTTCGAAACAGACGGCGTTGCCATGCGGGTCGCACATCATCGAGGGCGTCGAGTGGTGGCCGTAAATCGCATAGGTGGTCATCTGCATTTCGGGAAAGGCCCGGCCCATGCCGTCGCCATCCACCACCGGCAGCCCGGCCAGCGCGGCAGTGACAAGCGGCTCCATCGAGTTCTGGCCGCCGATTTCCTCGCAGCCCACGGCATCGGCCTTGATGCCCAGCCGTTCCTCAAGCCCGCGCAGACAGCGCAGCCCCTCGCGGCCCTCTTTGATGCGTTCGATCGAGACAAGCGGCGCGCCGATTCCGCCCATGGCGATGACCTTTGCGTCGTCGTCCAGCGATCCGATGGGCAGCACCTTCAGTTCGTACCCCTCGCGCATGGTTTGCAGCGCCCGCAGCTTGCCCAGATAGGGGTTGCCGCCGCCGCCCGTGCCCAGAATGCCCGAGCCGATTTCAAGCGCGAGAATGTCGTTTTCGGTCAGGATCCACATATCGGTGGCGTCACGCATGAACGTCCCCCATCTCGCCTACCACCTTCAGGTGAATGCGGGTGGCATTGCCCGGCAGATAGGCCAGCGGCACATCCTCGCGTTCGATCACCGTCAGCGTGCTTTCCAGCGCGCCCGAGGCGATGGCGGCCTGACGGGCCTCGGTCTCGGCGGCGGCAAGGCATTCTTCGCGGCTTTTGCCCTCAAGCGCGAAAATGCGGTCCACTTCGCCCGAGATCTGGGCGATGGCGGCACCAACGGCATTGGCCACGGCGAAATTTTCGGGGCGGATCACCTGCAAATCTCCGATCCGGTCAGGCGCCAGAATGGAACCGCCGCCTACCGCGATCACCGGAATGGGGTCGGGGCTGATGCGGCTGCGCTCGACCGCGCTTTCCAGCATTTCCGCGATGCGGGTGCGGGCGGCCTGAACCAGCGCGGGGTCGATGCCCGCCACTTTCGACGCATCGCCAATCTGCGCCATACCTGCGCTGACGGCAATGTCGGTCGTGGTCAGCGTCGTGCCGCCAAAGCACAGCGCCTCGGTTGTCAGGCGATAGCCCACCGATTTCGGCCCGACCTTCAGATCCCCGACACCGCCCGAAATCATCGTGCCGCCCCCAAGCCCGATGGAAAAAACATCCGGCATGCGGAAATTCGTGCGCACGCCGCCCACATCGACGACCGTGGCGGCCTGACGCGGAAAACCGTGCTGCAACGAACCCACATCGGTCGTGGTGCCGCCGATGTCGATGACGATGGCCTCTTTCACGCCGGTCAGAAAGGCCGCGCCGCGCATCGAGTTGGTCGGCCCCGAGGCGAAGGTCAGCACCGGGAAGCGCCGCACCGTGTCGGCGGCCATCAGCGTGCCGTCGTTCTGGGTGACGAAGAACGGGCAGTTCAGCCCGGCATCGCGCAGCGCCCGGCCGAACGCCTCGACCGTCTGATCCGACAGGCTGAGCAGCGAGGCGTTCATGATCGCGGCGCTTTCGCGTTCCAGCAGGCCGATGCGCCCGATTTCGCTGGACAGGACGATGGGCAGGCCGGGGCAATGGTGTTGCAGGATCACGCGGGCGCGTTCTTCCATCTCGCGGTTGATAGGCGAAAAGACCGACGAAATCGCCGCCGCCTTGATGCCCTTGCCGCTGATCTCGCCCGCGATGCGGACCAGTTCGTCCTCGTCCAGAGGGGCGATCTCGCGACCGTCAAATTCATAGCCGCCGCGCAGCAGGTAACGGTGGCCGCCCACCATCTCGACCAGATCGGCGGGCCAGTCCACCATCGGCGGCAGGCAGGCTGTCGCGGGCAGACCCAGTCTGATCGCGGCGACCGGGTCCAGATGCCGGCGCTCGATCACCGCATTGGTGAAATGTGTGGTGCCGATCATCGTCACGTCAATATCACCGCGCGCCACGCCCGCCTGTTCGATCACGTGCTCCAGCGCATCGCGGATGCCGCTCATGACGTCTTCGGTGGTCGCGCTTTTGACCCCCGCCAGAACCTCGCGGTCACGCAGGATGACTGCGTCGGTATTCGTGCCGCCGACGTCGATGCCCAGTCTCAGAACCATCTGCTCTCCTTTCGTCTCATGCCGCCGAGGACACGAGGAACCTTTGTTTTTCTTCGGGGGTAACACGCGGTTTCGCGGCTTCCTCGGCATCGGTGATGACCGGGATCGCGGCGATCAGCGCGCGGGTATAGGGGTGCTGCGGATTGCCGAACACATCGGCAGGGGTGCCGCTTTCGACCAGCTCGCCCCGCAGCATGACGGCGATGCGCGAACAGAAATTCCGCATCAGCGACAGGTCGTGGCTGATGAACAGATAGGTCAGGCCCAGATCGTCGCGCAGTTCCTCCAGCAGCGCGATGACCCGTTTCTGCACCGACACATCCAACGCCGAGGTCGGTTCGTCCAGCACGATCAGCCGCGGATTGGCCGCCAGTGCGCGGGCGATGGCCACGCGCTGTTTCTGGCCGCCCGACAATTCATGCGGATAGCGCGACAGGAAATGCCGGGGCAGATCGACGCGTTCCAGCAATTCCTGCATCCGGCGGGGCTGATCGGCGCGATCCATGCCGGCAAAGTTCAGCGGCACCGACAGGGTCTGGGCCACCGTGCGCTTGGGGTTCAGCGAGGTGCCGGGGTTTTGATAGACGATCTGCGCCATGGCCCGGTCTGCCCGGCCCCCGGCCATCTGGTCCAGCGGCTGACCGTCAAGCGTGATACGCCCGGAACTGGGCCGCATGATCCCCATCACCATCCGCGCCACCGTTGTCTTGCCCGAGCCGCTTTCACCGGCCAAGCCGAAAATCTCGCCCTTGCGGATGTCCAGATCGACGCCTCGGACCGCCTGCGTCACCACATCGGCGCGCAGCAGGTGTCTTTCGGTGAAATTCTTGCCCACGCCCTCCAGACGCACCATCGTCTTGTCCGACCCGGCGGGCTGATCCTTGACGGCAGGGCCGTAAAGCGGCGGGATCGCCGCGATCAGTTCGCGCGCGTAATCGGTCTGCGGAGCGTCGAAGATCTGTTTCAGCGGACCATGTTCGACGATCTCGCCCTTGCACATGACATAGACGTAATCGGCGGTCAGCCGGACCACGCCAAGGTTATGCGTGATCATCATCAGCGACAGCCCCTCGTCGCGGACAAGCTGGTTGATCAGATGCAGGATCTCGTCCTGGGTAGTGACGTCCAGAGCGGTGCCGGGTTCATCCGCGATCAGCAGCGCGGGCCGGTTCATCAGCGCCAGCGCGATCAGCACCCGCTGCCGCATGCCCCCCGACAATTGCGAGGGATAGGACCGCATCACCCGGTCGGGATCGGCAAGCTGTACCTTGCGCAGCGTTTCGGCGATACGCGTCCGCCGCTCGGCCCGGCTGTGGCGGCGTCCTGCGCGGCGATCAGCCCAGTACAGCACATCGTCCAGATGCCGCCCGATGGTAAAGACCGGATTGAACGAGGACAGCGGATCCTGCATGACCACCGACATCTCGATGCCCTTCAGCGCCTCGCGTGCGCCGTTGGATTTTTGCAGCAGATCCTCGCCCCGCCACAGGATCTGGCCGCCATCGACCGAGGCATTGCCCGGCAGCGTGTTCAGCACCGCTTTCGAGGTCACGGATTTGCCCGATCCCGTCTCTCCGATCACGGCGACGCGCTGGCCCTGACCGATCTTCAGCGAAATATCCTTCAGCACATGCGAGGTCTGGCCATAGCTGGTAAATGACAGGTTCAGGTTGCGGATTTCAAGAAGGGGCATGGACTACACCTCGACGTCGAACATGTCGCGCAGGCCGTCGCCCAGCAGGTTGAAACCCAGCGTGGCGTAAAAGATCGCCAGCCCCGGTGCCAGCACCCCCCACCAGCGTTCGGGCAGGAATTGCCGCCCGTCGGCGACCATTGTGCCCAGATCCGGCGTCGGAGGCTGAACGCCCAGTCCCAGAAAGGACAGCGTGGCCCCGAACAGGATGATGAATGCCGCGTCCAGCGTCGTCTTGACCGAGATGACGGCAATGCAATTGGGCAGGATTTCCCGCGTCAGGATATGCCAGTGCGAGGCGCCCGCCAGACGCGCCGCCTCGACGAAATCCTCGGCGGCGACGGATTTCGACACGCGATAAACCAGCCGCGCATGCCAGGTCCACCACAGCAGCGCGATGGCGATCATGGCGTTGGTCAGGCTGGGGGTCAGCACATTGCCCACCGCCAGCGCCATGACCAGCGGCGGAATCGCCAGCATGACATTGGTGAACCCGGTGATCAGCGTTTCGACCCGCCCGGAAAAATAACCCGCCAGCAGCCCAAGCGCGCTGCCGACGGGAACGGCGATGATCAGCACCCCCGCCACCAGCAGCAAAGACACCCGAAAGCCGAACAGAACCCGGCTGAGAATGTCGCGCCCGACCTTGTCGGCACCCATCAGATAGGTGCCGTCGGGGGGCGCGTGCTTGTGGCGGAAATCGATCACCGCCCCGGCATGATCGGGAAAGGGTGCCAGCAGCGGCGCAAAGATTGCCACCAGCACGACCGAGGCCACCATCAGCGCCCCGATGATCGCCACCGGATTGGCGCGGAACCGCATCCAGGCCATTTGCCGCGCGGTGAGAACCTTGATCTCGGGGGTTGCGACGGACATCAGCGGCCCTCCTTCATGCGCAGGCGGGGGTCGATCATGCCGATGGCGATATCGACCAGCAGGTTGGCGATGACAAAGAAACAGCCCGACACCAGCACCACGGCCATCACCGCGTTCAGGTCTTTCTGCAAGATCGCCTCTAGCCCCGCCGAGGCAAAGCCGCCCCAGGAAAACACCATCTCGACCACGAAGGCATTGCCGATCAGCGAGGCAAATTCCAGCCCCAGAATGGTCAACGGCGCGATGGCCGACAGTTTCAGCAGATAGCGAAAGGTCACGACGCGGCCCGGCACGCCAAAGCTGCGCAGCGTCTGGACGTGATCACGGCGCTGATGCTCGATCATGGCGGACCGGGTGATGCGCATGATCTGCCCGATCCCGGACAGCGACAGGGCCAGCGCCGGAAACAGCAGATGGCGCAGCGCATCGGCGGTCACATCCAGCCGTCCGGTCAGCAGCCCGTCCAGCGTGTACAGCCCGGTCGGCCCCGAAAAGCCCGAATAGTCGCGCGAAATCCGGCCAAGGATCGGCCAGTCGGACAGGAAATAGGATGCCCAAAGCTGCAACAGGATCGCGAACAGAAAGCCCGGCATCGTCACCCCGATCAGCGACACCAGCCGCAGGACCGTGTCGATCCAGCCGTTCCGGTACCGCGCCGCCAACACCCCCAGCGGCAGGCCGAACAGCAGCATCAGTACCAGCGCCGCCAGCACCAGTTCCAGCGTGGCGGGCAGAAGGGCGGCGATTTCCTGCGCCACGGGCTTGCCCGAGATCAGCGAATTGCCGAAATCGCCACGCAGCGCGCCGCCAAGGAAATTCACGAATTGCAGCGGCAGGGGGTCATCCAGCCCCATCTCGCCGCGAAGTTGCGCGATCTGCTCGGGGCTGGCGGTCGGGCCAAGGGCGATCCGCGCCGGATCGCCGGGCACCACGCGGGCCAGCACAAAGATCATCATTGCCAGCACCAGCAGCACACCGGCAAAGCCCACCGCGCGCCTGAGCAGGAATTCCAAAAATCCCGATGTCATTCCGTCCGCTTCCCTGTCGTCCCGTCAGCTAGCCTAAAGGTTAACCGGCTCACCGAAAGTTCTGCAAGGGATTAACCCGAATTATGCATGAGGAGTTGGTGAGACTGGCTTAACTACTTGAAGAGCTGTAGTTTTATGGTTCCTACACCCAAAGCCGCAGTTCTTCAGGATGCCGAGCCTCACCATGGATGTTTCTACACCCTCTCGTCTGTGTTTGTCACCGGTCAATGGCAAGCAGGTCCTGCTCGGATTTGAGGGTGCCAACATGAGTTCCGACGCTGGGCTGATGCTGTTGCGGGAGATCGAGCGCCGTGAAGGTCTG
>NZ_JBKEBL010000295.1:0-1569 GCF_047973135.1 Paracoccus sp. (in: a-proteobacteria) | reverse complement strand
TGTTGCCGTGTCAGCGCTGCTGCACCTGCTGGTCAGCTTTTTCTTCCTGCCTCATTCCAGTAAGGGATGCCTTGAGGCCCATATCCGCGAGTCGCATTTCCCCGTTCAGGCCGAGGGTCTGTGCGAGAGCGCGTCGGCAAAGTCCATCCAGGAGCGGCAGGAACGCTGGGGTGATCACATCCCGGCAGATGACGGGGCGCTCTGGGACTGGCTGGAGGATCAGGACGATGATACCCGCATGGTGTTGCTTGCCCATTGCGTCAGCTTCGGCGTCAACGCGCTGCATGAAAAACCGAACCCCTATAGCGGCATGGGCGTCAGCCAGCACGGGCTCGACGCGCGGCTGCGGCAGGCCGACCGGCTGGCCCGCGCGACTGGGCTCGACATGGTGGCGGTGGGCTGGCGGCCGACCGTCGGCAATTATCTCGGCCGCGTGACCAAGCCGCGCATCATCGAGGCGGTGCGCGAGGGCGCGGGCGAGCGGGCGGCGCAGCTGATCGACCATCTGAAGAAGGGCGACATGGCCACGGAGGCCGAGCGCCTGCTGGCGGAAACCGGATGGCTGCCCGAGCCGCTGCGGATGGTTGAGCCGGATGCGGGCGCCGATGCGGCGGATGCTGTCGAGGCTGAAGCCGATGATTTGCCGGATTTCCTCGCCGGTGACGGGGAAGAGGACGAAGACGATCCACAGCACGCGGTCGCCGCCGAATAGCCCAAGACGGGCGGCAATGACCGCCCCCTCCATTCCGTTTCCACACCTTGCCCGGTCCTCGCGACCGGGCTTTTTCTTTGGAGAGACCCGATGTCCGCACACATCGATATTGACGAGCTATTCCGCGACGACCGCCGCAATCTGCCTGCCGAGCGATCCCTGCCCTGGGAAGAAACCCGTGATGGCGTCACCGTCGTGATCGAGCCGAAGCCTCATTGGGCGGCGGACCTGCGCGCTTTCCACCTCACTGCCCGCGAATATTGTTACTATGCCGACTGGACAGCGCATGGCGGCCGGGCGCGGTTCTACGGGCATATCGACACCTCCGGTGACGATGTGATGATGAAGGCCCGCGCCATGATCGCGCGTGAGATCGCCGAAGGGCTCTGGGATTGAACCCTGCCGGGATGAGGGCAAGTGGCAGGACATCGCGTCACGGATCAATCTCCAGCTTCACCATGTCATCTCTATCTTGGTGGCGGGGCAGCAGGGTGCCGCCCCCGGCCTGAAGAGAACACGATCTTGCCACCAGCATGCCGGCGCCGCTGGCGCGGCGGGACATCTGCGGACATCCGGCTCCTGTCTGATGCAAAGCCCCACCCCCGCTTCCATTCGCAAACCTTGGTCTGATCCGTCTCTTTGCAGTCAACCCGCAGGGGGTCGGTCTACGCAAGCGTGCCGCCCTCGGGGACCCGAGGGTGATTGCAGATCCGGTCAGACACATCGGGCGTCTGTCACGCGGGGGATGGTCCTCCGCCTCCAAGACAGGAGCCGAAAAAATGTCCTACGCAGATGCCACCGCCTTCGCCGCCAGCCTCGCCGCCACGCTGATGGTTGAGATCGTTGTGTTTCAGGCC
>NZ_JBKEBL010000150.1:0-20092 GCF_047973135.1 Paracoccus sp. (in: a-proteobacteria) | reverse complement strand
GTCGAAAGCAGCCGTCCCTTCGGCCCCTCGCAGGGGCGCTTTTGCATCTTCGAGCATGTCTATTTCTCGCGCCCCGATTCGATTATCGGCGGTCGATCAGTCTATGAGACCCGGCGGCAGATTGGCGTGGAACTTGCGCGCGAGGCCCCGGTCGAGGCTGATCTGGTCTGCCCGGTGCCCGACAGCGGCACCCCCGCCGCCATTGGTTTTGCCCAGGAATCCGGGATTCCCTATGGCATGGGGATCATCCGCAATCAGTATGTCGGTCGCACCTTCATCGAGCCGACCGAGCAGATCCGCAATATGGGCGTACGGCTCAAGCTGAACGTCAACCGCGCGCTGATCGCGGGCTAGCGGGTGGTGCTGGTCGATGACAGCGTCGTGCGCGGCACAACCAGCCGCAAGATGAAGGACATGATCCTGGATGCCGGCGCGGCCGAGGTGCATTTCCGCATCGCCTCGCCACCGACAGCCTGGCCCTGTTTCTATGGCGTGGACACGCCCGACCGCGAAAAGCTGTTGGCAGCGCAGATGTCGCCCGAAGAGATGCGCAACTGGATCGGCGTCGATTCGCTGTCCTTCGTGTCGTTGGACGGGCTGTATCGCGCGGTGGGCGAGGCTGGCGGACGCAATGCCGAATGCCCGCAATATTGCGATGCCTGCTTTTCAGGGGATTATCCCGTCGCGCCCTTCGATCAGCTTGAGCGCGGGTTTCGCATGAGGCCGGGTTCGGAAACGGCGGTCAACGAGGCCGCCGAATAGCGCCGCTGCATTGCGTCCCGCGATGGCCGGGGGCTCTGCCCCCGGACCCCCGTTTTGCCGCCACGCATGGGGCGCGGGCGGGTATTCAGGGAACGATTACCTCCAGCGGATCATAAATCGCCACGGCTTCGCCCCAGACCGCTTGCGTCAGACTGTCGGGTTTGTGCCGCAGGCTGGCCAGTTCCGCGCGCGTCACCCAGCAAAAGCGATTCACCACGCCCTCGGGATCGGCGAGGGTGATCCGCGCCTCTGCGGCGGTCAGGCTGGCGCGAAAGAACAGTTCGACCTGGTGAAAGCCGCTTTCGGGATCGTGGAATTCATTCACCATGACCAGCGCACCGACCGCGATGCGAAGACCGGTTTCCTCGGCCACCTCGCGGATCAGATTGTCGGGCAGCGACTGGCCCGGCATGACCCCGCCGCCGGGCAGGCACCACAGGTCGGATTGCTGGCCCGGATATGCATTGACCACCAGCAGCCGGCCATCGCGCAGGATTGCGGCGCGGACAGCCAGCCGGGGGCCTGCCCGCCTCATCTGACGATGCGATTGACATGGCCCATCTTGCGGCCCGGTCGAGCCTCGGCCTTGCCGTAAAGATGGAGCTGCGTGTCCGGAGTTGCCAGCAGGTCGGGCAGACGGGCAATATCGCCACCGATCAGGTTTTCCATCACCACATCGGCGTAACGTTTGCCATCGCCAAGCGGCAGGCCCGCCACGGCGCGTATGTGCTGTTCGAACTGATCGACGGCGCAGCCCGCCTGAGTCCAGTGGCCGGAATTATGGACGCGTGGGGCGATTTCGTTCACGATCAGCCCCTGCGGGGTCGCGAAAAGTTCGACCCCCATGACGCCAACGTAATCCAGCGCATTGGCGATTCGCGCGGCGATCAGCACGGCGTCGGTCGTCACCCGCGCGGGCAGGCCGCAGGGCACGGTGGTGCTGCGCAGGATCCCGCCCTGATGGACGTTCAGCCCCGGATCGAAGGCCGCAACCTGCCCGTCCGTGCCGCGCGCGATGATCACGCTGATTTCGGCGGTGAAATCGACAAACCCCTCCAGCACCGAGGGCGCGCCGGTCCAGTCCGCCGCCTCTGCCCGATCTATCCGCACCTGCCCCTTGCCGTCATAGCCCATGCGTCGGGTTTTCAGGATCGCCGGTGTGCCGAGCCGCGTGACCGCCGCCGCCAGACCGGCCTGATCCGGCACATTGGCGAAGGGCGCGGTTGCCAGCCCGATTTCGTTCAGAAATGCCTTTTCCGCCAGCCGGTCTTGCGAGACCGCCAGCGCGCGCCGGTTCGGGCGGATCGGGCGGATTGATTCCAGCAGATCCAGTGCCGAGGTCGGCACGTTCTCGAATTCATAGGTGATCACATCGACAGATTCGGCAAAGCCGCGCAGCGCGCCGTGATCGTCATAGGGAGCGGTGGTCAGCGCATGGGCCACATCGCCCGCAGGGGCGGCGCCGGGTTCGTAAATATGGCAGCGCAGGCCAAGCCGGCTGGCCGCGACTGACAGCATGCGGCCAAGCTGACCCCCGCCAAGAATGCCGATCGTGCGGACGGGGCGGGGTTGGCTCATCAGGAATTCTCCAGCCGCTTGCCGATGGCGGCCAGCGCCTGTTGCAGCAGGTCATGGGCGTCGCCATCGCGCAGCGCGGTCGTCATTTGCAGGCTCAGCGTGCCGGGCGTGGCCAGTTCGTCACGCTCTGCCAACAGGCGCCCTGCCCCGCCCCGCGCCATGCTGTGCAGAAACCCCGAGACAAGCTGTGTCGTATAAAACTCGGCCCGGTCGGCATCGCCGGTTTGCCCGGCAAGCCATTCTGCGCCGCTGTTCATCAGATCCAGCAAGCCCGGCACCATGGCGGTGATCGCGAAATGGGCGTTCAGCGCTGCTTCGCCATCCACCGGCACGACCGGGTTTTCGGGCGCGAACAGATCGGCCAGCAGCGCGGCATCGCCAAAGGCGGGCAAGGGGCAGCCGCCCTGTTCCAGAAACCCCAGCGGGATCGTCTGGACGAAATCCGACGCCGGGGCGCAAAGTGCGGCAAGCTGCGCATGCGGTACCCCCGCCATCACCGAGACGATCCGCTGCCCGGCACGAAACTGCAACGGCTCCAGCACGGAAGCGGCAGCCTCGGGGCGAAGGCACAGGAAAACGATGTCCGACGCGTCGATCACCTGCTGCGCATCGCCCTGCGCGACGCCCGATTCGGCGACCAGTTGCGCGGCGATGGCGGCATTGCGCCGGGTGACGGTGATCCGATGCCCCTTGGTGGCCAGATGGCGGACCATGGGGGCAGCGATATGACCTGTGCCGATGAAACCAAGATCGCTCATGTTTCGGGCTCCTCGGGGATACTGGCCGACAAGGCCGCGCGCCAGTCATCCAGACGCTGTGCAAGCGCCGGGTCGCCAAGCGCCAGGATGCCTGCTGCCATCAGTCCGGCATTCGCCGCCCCCGGCGCGCCGATGGCCATGGTCGCCACCGGAAAGCCCTTGGGCATCTGCACGATGGAATAAAGCGAATCGACACCGGACAGCGCGCGGGTCTGTACCGGCACCCCGATCACCGGCACGCGGGTCTTGGAGGCCATCATGCCCGGCAGATGCGCTGCCCCGCCTGCGCCCGCGATGATCACCTTCAGCCCGCGCGACACCGCCGTCTTGCCATAGTCCCACAGCCGGTCAGGGGTGCGATGGGCGCTGACGATGCGGGTCTCGTATCCGACCCCAAGCTCATCCAGAATCGCAGCCGCCTCGTTCATGGTGGGCCAGTCCGACTGGCTGCCCATGATGATTCCGACCGGCTTTTCCATGGGCCATCCCCTTTATCCTGCCGGCGCAAGCCATAACGCGCCAGCCGGGCCGCTGCAATCAGGCGATGATATCGGGGGTCAGCTCATCCTCAAGCTGGACGATCTGGTCCTTGAGGCACAGCTTTTGTTTTTTCAGCCGCTGCAAGGTCAACGAGGACGTCAGTTGCTGCGTGCTCAAGGCGGCAATCGCCTCGTCCAGATCGCGATGCTCGCAGCGCAGGGCGGCCAGCCGGGTGCGAATGATTTCCTCGTGGGACATTTCGGGGTGCATGTTCATCGGATGACACTTTACTGCGCATGAGCATCTGAAACCCGTTATAGCGGCTTGTTCCGGCCTTGTTAACAAGATCATTGCTTCGGCAAGAATTTGCACAAAAAAACGCCACCTGTCCTTTCACGTCACAGAGACCATCCGAACGGGCTCTTGCGGGATCGAATGTGTCATCACATATTAAAGCCATGCGGATCGCCGGAAATGGGGTTCGCGCGAACAGTCGCTTGATGAATAAAGGGCTGAAGATGAGCAAGATTTCATTGGGGGCACATCCCTATCTGCTGGGCTTTGATCAACTGGAACGGCTGGCCGAGCGTGCCGCAAAAGGCGCCGAAGGCTATCCTCCATATAATATCGAGCATATCGCCCCGGATGGCTTTCGCATTACGTTGGCCGTTGCCGGTTTCGCCGAGGACGATTTGACAGTGACCACAGAGGACAGGCAACTTGTCGTCCGTGGCCGCATGGCAGAAACGGAAGAGGAACGGGTGTTCCTGCACCGGGGAATCGCGGCTCGGGCTTTCCAGCGCAGTTTCGTGCTGGCCGACGGGGTCGAGGTCATCTCGGCCCAGATGGAAAACGGACTTCTTCATATAGATTTGCGGCGCATTACACCGCAGCAGGTCGTCCAGACCATCCCGATCAACCGCAAATAACAATAAGGGGATTACCATGGATACCAAGTTTCATTTCGAAGACGCCGATACCAGTAACACTGTTTATATCCGTCTGGTGGAAACCAAGTCGCTGCCGCATGAAATCCGCGAGCAGGTGCCGGGCGTGGACAAGATGTATGCCGTCCACGATTCCGAAGGCGAACGGCTTGCGCTGGTGCGTGAAAGGGCAATGGCCTTCATGCTGGCACGTCAGAACCAGTTGACCCCGGTCAGCGTCCACTGAACGTCTGCACGCGCCAGGGGCTGCCCCGTCGCCGCCCCTGCACGCCCCGTGTCGCGACCTGATCGCCGGTATTCCGGCAGTTCACCGGACCGGCGATGAAAGTCATCCTGCCCTCGCAACTGGCGGTGAGGGCGGCAGCCCGTCAGGGGTTGTTCGCCATAATTGCCGGGCTTGCCATCAGAAATCCGCGCCAGGGGGGGCGTGGGCGTTTCATGCGCGGCGTCGCTGCCTGACCCGCCGCCACAAGCTGCCTGAACGGCACCGCCGCAGATTTGCGTCCCGCGATGGCCGGGGGGGGTGCACCCCCCGGACCCCCTGCCAAAGCCTGCGGCGCGGCAAAAATTCCAGGTCGCAGATGGCGCAAGTGACGCCATGGCCTGACGACTTTATGTTGATTATGATTTCAGGCTATAACCACTTGATTTTACGCTGATGCTGCGCCAGTTTGATGATCAAACCGGCTTTCGTCAGCGATACATCACAAGCCAATGGCACTGATCAGGCGTCCGTAATCGGGCTGCCCCTCGTGCCTTGCCCGGCGATAGCTGAAAAACCGCTGGGGGTCGGAATAGGTGCAGTGGCCCGACCATTCGACCATCACCCCCGCCTCGCGCAGCAGGGCAAGGCCATAGCCGGGCAGGTCGAACATGGGCCGGCCATTGGGACCACCCGCGAAAAAGCGGTGATAATAGGGATCTTCGGCCAGAAAATCCTCCATGAAATCGGGCCCGACCTCATAGGCGCGCTGGCTGATCGTCGGGCCGATCACGGCGCGAATGTTGATCGCGCCAAGCGTCCGCATCGCCGCCACCGTGTTCTGGATCACCCCGGCCAGCGCCCCGCGCCAGCCCGCGTGACAGGCCCCGACCACACCCGCGCCCGGATCGGCCAGAAGGATCGGCTGGCAATCCGCCGTCAGCACCGCAAGCGCCACGTCGCGCCGGGTGGTTACGATGCCGTCGGCGCGCGTGTCGCGAATCGCCTCGACATCGTCATCCGGCCCCAAAGTGATCACATCGGCGGAATGAACCTGCGTGACCGTTGCCAGCAGATGCGGCGGCACCCCCATCGCCTCGGCCACGCGTGCGCGGTTCACCACCACCATGTCGGTCTGATCGCTGGACCGGCGACCGCAGTTCAACCCCGCGAACAGGCCCGACGACGCACCGCCCTTGCGCGTGAAAAAGCCGTGCCGGACATCGGCAAGCAAAGGGTGGGTCAGGATTTCAAGTGTCAGGTGCATTCTGTCTCAGCGCCTCGAATCCGGGCACCGGCGGTGCCCCCGCTGGCCAGATGGCCATCGCTTTGAACAGGTGACCCATTTCCTGCGGATCGGTCAAGCGTTGAAGCGAGTCGGGGGCCGAGGAATCGCCCGCCCCGGCAAGGCGGCCTGCCCGCGCGCCCGCCCCCAGCGACAGCAGCCATTCGCCCTGATGGACCGGGCGCGACACCTGCGCCCCTGCCCGCAGCGCCGCCACGGCCAGCGGCGCGAAATCGACATGGGCGGTCAGATCGGCCTGACCGGGATGGGCCAGGGGATCCTCGGGCCGGTGGTTGCGCAGGGCCTGAAACGTGTCGCCAAAGCCGTTCCAGCCGCCGTAATCGACAATGATCGCCGCCCCGCCATGCGCGGCGATCCGGCCCGCGATGGTGGCCATGATCGCGGGCGCGGCGGGGCAATCCTCGATCACGTCGCCGATCCGGCCCTGACGGGGCAGATCGACCGGTGGCGCAAGGCCCATGCACAACCCCGTGCCCGCAAGCCCGATGACGCGTTCGGCCCAGCCGGTTTCGACGCGCTGGAACTGGCGAATGGGCAGGGCGTCGAAAAATTCATTCGCCATCAGGAACAGCGGCTGGCGGGGCAGATCGTCGATATGGTCCAGATGCGTCACCGCGCCCAGACGGTCGCGCTGAACCCCGCGCAGATGCGGCGAGGCCTCGATCAGCGCGACCTGCGCAGCATCCGTCATGCCCGGAGCCGACCGCAGGACGCGCAGCATGTCGGCCATCAGCGTGCCCCGGCCCGGCCCCGGCTCGGCCAGGGTAAAGGGCGCGGGGCGACCCTGATCCAGCCATGCCTGCGCCAGTGCAAGGCCGCAGATCTCGCCGAAAATCTGGGAAATTTCGGGCGCGGTGGTGAAATCGCCGGCGCGGCCAAAGGGGTCGCGGGTGGAGTAATAGCCGTGCTGCGGGTGCAGCAGGCAAAGCTCCATGTAATCGGCCAGCGTCATCGGGCCGGTGGCACGGATGCGCCCGGCGATGATCGCGGCCAGCGGCGTCATGCAGCGACCGGCGCGGCGCGGCGGGCGCGGATGATGAAGAACAGCCCCAGCGCCGCCATCGGCAGCGACAGAAGCTGGCCCATGGTCAGCCCGATCACCGGCCCGCCGATGACATGGCCAAGCGGATTGCCGGGGGTGATGAATTGCTGATCGGCAAGGCGAAACAGTTCCACGAACATCCGCGCCAGCCCGTAACCGCAAAGGAAGATCCCAAAGCACAGGCCGGGCCAGCGCAGACCGCCCCGGCGCAGCACCGCCCACAGGATCAGGCCCAGCAACAGCCCCTCAAGCGCGGCCTCGTAAAGCTGGCTGGGATGGCGCGCGCAAAGGCCCTGCATGCCGGGGCAGAATTGCGCCGCATCGCCCGGAAAGATCACCCCCCAGGGCAGGTCTGTCGGGCGGCCCCACAGCTCGGCATTGATGAAATTCGCGATCCGGCCGAAGAACAGGCCGATAGGGGCGACGATGGCCATGGCATCGGCCAGCCGCAAGGGCGGTACCCCGCGCCGGCGGCAGAACAGCCAGGTCGCCACGATCACCCCGGCAAAGCCTCCGTGAAAGCTCATCCCGCCATTCCAGACCTTGATGATCTCGGTCGGGTTCGACAGGTAGAAGCCCGGTTCGTAGAAGATCACAAAACCCAGCCTGCCGCCCAGAACGACGCCAAGAATCACCCAGGTCAGCAGGTCGTCCACCGCATCGACACGCATCGGTGCGCGGTCGCCCCAGATCGCCCGGCGGCCCATCATCCGGATCAGGATGCGCCAGCCGATCAGCAGCCCCGCCAGATAGGCCAGCGCGTACCATCGCAGCGACAGGCTGAGGCCGCCCAGATGCAGGGTGAATATCTCGGGCTGGATGTCGGGAAAGGGGATCATGATGCCTCGGGGCCGGATTCGCGGCGCAGGCTAGTCAGGCAGCGCACGGTGTCAACATTGAACCCGGACGCGAACCGCCCCATATAGCACCCAGACAAAAGCCGGAGGGCAGGCAGGATGAGCACGCAGAACAAGTTTTTCGACGATATGTCCAAGCTGATGACCAATGCCATGGGTGTCGCGCAGGGGGCCAAGACCGAAGCCGAGACCGCGATGAAAAGCTGGGTCGATCGCTGGCTGGCCGACCGCGATTTCGTCACGCGAGAGGAATTCGACGCAGTGCGCGAGATGGCCATCAAGGCGCGCACCGAAAATGCCGAACTGAAGGCGCGGCTGGATACGCTGGAGGCGAAGGCTCAGGGCTGAACCCGGTCGCGCAACCGGCCCGCACGGTCGTACAGCAGCACCTCGCCCTTGCCGGTGACGATCACCGTCCAGTCGCGGGCAAAGGTCACGGCTTCGGGGCGCGCCCCGTCGGGCAGTTCGATATTGGGCGGCAGTTGCGGCAGCGGTGTGTCGCCCAGCCGGATCCACAACAGCGCCACGATGGCGATCATCCCGAACCCCATCACCAGCGAAAGCCCGGTCACAAGGGTTTTCAGAAACCGCAGCTCTGGTACCGCTTTCGCCGTTTCCTTCCAGTCGATATCATCTTCGCCCATGTCGAACCTTGTCGTCATCATCCCGGCCAATCCGCCTGAGCGGCTTGATAAGGCGCTTGCGCAGGCGGTGCCAGAGCAAGCGGCATTGTCGCGTTCGCGCCTGTCGCGGCTGATCGCCGATGGCGCGGTCAGCGGAGCGGGCGGCGTGGTGCGCGACGGCAAGGCCCGCGTGGCCGAGGGCGAATCCTACCGGATCGCCCTGCCCGCCCCTGAACCCGTCGAGACCCGCCCCGAGGCGATCCCCCTTGTCATCGCGCATGAGGACGATGACCTGATCGTGATCGACAAGCCAGCAGGCATGGTCGTCCACCCCGCCCCCGGCAGCCCGAATGGCACGCTGGTCAACGCGCTGCTGGCCCATTGCGGCGATTCGCTGTCCGGTATCGGCGGAGAGCGGCGGCCCGGCATCGTTCACCGGATCGACAAGGACACCTCGGGCCTGCTGGTGGTGGCGAAATCGGATCGCGCCCATCACGGGCTGGCCGCCCAGTTCGAGGCGCATACGGCGCAGCGCCTTTATCTTGCGCTGGCCCACGGGGTGATCGACGCAGGCGATCCGCGCCTGCGCGGCACGCCCGGCGTCAGCCTTGAGGATGGCGGCGTACTGAAGATCACAACCCGGCTGGCCCGTCACGCGACCGACCGTCAGCGGCAGGCCGTCTATTTCGACAGGGGCCGCCACGCCGTCACCCGCGCCCGTATGATCGAACCCTTTGGCACCCCGCCCGCCGCGATGCTGGTCGAATGCCGTCTGGAAACCGGCCGAACCCATCAGATCCGCGTTCATATGGCCCATGCCGGGCTGGGGCTGATCGGCGATCCGGTCTATGGCGGGGGGCGCAGGGCTTCGGTCCGGGCGCTCGGGCACGGGGCGGCGCAGGCGGCGGGCGAATTTCCGCGTCAGGCGCTGCATGCCGCGCATCTGGGTTTTGAGCACCCAGTCACCGGCGAAAAGCTGGCCTTCGACAGCCCCATGCCCCCGGACATGCAGGCTTTGGCCGCAAGCTTGCGCATGACAGCGGAAACCTGACGGTAACGTGATGCGTGCCCGGAGAATATCCTGCCCAATCCCGACGAAATATCTTATGATCTTGTTCCCGGAAAACCCGGAACCTGCGCAAGACCCGATGGAACCGAACCCCTCGCCTTTGCGTTGCATTACATCTGCGAAAGGCGTCTGATATGGCGAATTATGCGAATCTTCCTGCCCCCAGCCCCGAACAGGGGCTGAACCGCTATCTTCAGGAAATCCGCAAGTTTCCCCTGCTTGAGCCGGAACAGGAATACATGCTGGCCAAGGCCTGGGCCGATCACGAGGACAGCGAGGCCGCCCATCAGCTTGTGACCAGCCACCTGCGGCTGGCCGCCAAGATCGCCATGGGCTATCGCGGTTATGGCCTGCCGCAGGCCGAGGTGATTTCCGAGGCGAATGTCGGGTTGATGCAGGCGGTCAAGCGGTTCGATCCCGAAAAGGGCTTCCGGCTGGCCACCTATGCGATGTGGTGGATCCGTGCCTCGATTCAGGAATATATCCTGCGCTCGTGGTCGCTGGTCAAGATGGGCACGACCAGCGCGCAGAAAAAGCTGTTCTTCAACCTGCGCAAGGCCAAATCGCGGATCGGCGCGCTGGAAGAGGGCGATCTGCGCCCCGAAAACGTCGCCCAGATCGCCCATGACCTGAACGTCACCGAGCAAGAGGTGATCGAGATGAACCGCCGCCTGTCGGGCGGTGACGCCTCGCTGAACGCGACGGTGGGTTCGGGCGATGGCGACGCGACCGCGCAATGGCAGGACTGGCTTGAGGATGAGGACGCCAATCAGGCCGAGGCCTATGCCGAATCCGAAGAAATGGATACCCGCCGCCAGATGCTGCTTGCGGCGATGGATGTGCTGAACGACCGTGAAAAGGACATCCTGATGGAACGCCGCCTGCGCGACGATCCCATGACGCTGGAGGATCTGTCGGCGCGCTATGACGTGTCGCGCGAACGGATCCGCCAGATCGAGGTCCGCGCCTTTGAAAAGCTGCAAGACCGGATGCGGGTGCTGGCGCGCGAAAAGGGTATGCGCGTGCCGGATACGGATTGATCGCGCCAGACATGGTGTCGCGGTTGACCTGCCCTGCGGCGGCGCTATGGTCGTCGCAAACAGCAGGCACGCAACCCCATGACGGCGCTGACGGAATTCGAACGCTTGGAGGCGCAGGGCTCGTGGCGCGAGACCCCTGATGCCCGGCTGCGCGAGGTCGTGGTCTCGGTCGGCGATGCTTCTCTGATCCTGTATGATCCGAAATCCGAAACGCCGTTGTCGCATTGGTCGCTGCCAGCGGTCACGCGGCTGAATCCCGGCAAGAGCCCCGCCATCTACAGCCCCCGCGCCGAAGGCCCCGACGAAACGCTGGAAATCGATGATCCGCTGATGATCGGCGCGATCGAGCGTGTGCACCGCGCCATCGCCGCGCGGCGTGCACATCCGGGGCGGCTGCGCGGGGGGCTGTTTCTGACGGCGGTGCTGGCCATGGCTGCGGCGGCGGTGGTCTGGCTGCCTGACGCCCTGATCCGCCACGCCGCCCGCATCGCCCCGCCCGCGCAGGCCCGCGCTGTGGGCGAGGCGGTGCTGGCGGACATCGCCCGCAGCACCGGCCCGGTCTGCGAACGCGAATCCGGGCAGGCCGTGCTGGACTGGATCGCGCCGCGCCTGATCGGCAAAGCCGCCGCGATCCGCGTCGTCCCCGGCCCCGTCAATGGTGCAAGGCACCTGCCCGGCCAGCTTTACGTGATCGGCAGCGACATGCTGGCCGGCAGCCCCGGCCCCGAGGCGGCGGCAGGCCATCTGATTGCCGCGCAACTGGCCGGCGATGACCGGCAGATGATGCAGGACGCGCTGCGCCATGCCGGGCTGGGCGCGGTGCTGCGCCTGATGACGCTGGGCAGCCTGCCCGCTGACGCGCTGAAGGGATATGGCCAGCAATTGCTGCTGCAACCTTCGCCCGCGCCTGACGACATGCGGATGCTGGCGGCGCTGATGGAAAAGGGGATCAGCAGCGAACCCTATGCCCGTTCGATCGACCCGACGGGCCAGGCGGTGTTGGGCCTGATCGAAGCCGATCCGTTCCGCACGACCCCGCCCCCGAAGCCGCTGCTGACGGCCCCACAATGGCTGGCCCTGCAACAAATCTGCGCGGGCTGAGACACGAAAAACCGCCCTGCCGATTGCGAGTCTGACAGGGCGGGATGTGCCTTGCGCACAAGGCATTCGTGTCCGATTCAGGTCGGGCTGTCCAGATCCAGTACGACCCCGGACAAGCAGTCCGGACTGCTTTCCTTGAAACCGAAGGACACAAGATTGCCCGGCCCCAGATCGACGGACCAGACCGTTCTTTCCTGCAAGGAATTTCCGCGCGGGATACCGGTCAGTTTGTGATCAGGATAGGCGTTCCGGATCGCTTTTGGCGATATGCAGGTGTCGGATCCCATTTCGATGATCAGAATGGGCCCCGATGTCGCGCCGTTCTCGACTACGGGATTACGCCACTCAACAGACGTAAATTCCAGCCCGCGATATGTGACCGGACCCCCGCCCCATTTTTCATAGGTGTCGGTTCCTCGCGCTATCCGCTGAAAGGTCGTGTTAAACGCCGCTTCGATTACAGTCCGCTGCCGAATGGCGTCGCCCTTCAGTTCCTCGACAAGCGACATGACGGCAGACAGACTGGCATCATCATTTTCCATGGCTTCGACAACTCCCGACGATGAAAATACAAACAAAAGTGACAGGCAAAGACCTTTGGCCGTCAAATGCCTCATCCGGTTCTCCTTAACAGCTTCCGCAGGCCGGTTCATCCGTTCCGATAAAGGGCACCGGAAGCAGCAGCTTCCGGCACCCTGAGGCGATCAAGTTCGGTTCACGACCCTAGGAAAGATGCGCATCGTAATACCCTCCATAATAATCCTCATAGGTTTGGCCGGTGGTCGAGGTGCGTTCTCCCTTTCCGAAAATCTGGCCGATGTCATCAGCCGCCTTGTCCATATCACCCGATTTCACGCCCTGTTCATAGGCTTGCTCGTATTGTGCATCGTGGTTCCCGGCGATGCCGATATCAGGGCCACCGGCAGCTTGAATTTCGCGCTGAACCTCGATATTGTTGATCGTTGCGTAACCTTCGCCATCAAGAGTTGTCCTGATATAGGCTTCGCGTGAACTGGTATCGACCCCCGACGTATCCTTGGCATGCCCAGTTTCATGCGCAAGGGTTTGTACGGTTGTATTGGCATCCATGTTGGGATCAAGAACAATTTCCTTGCTGTCCGAATTAGCATAAGAACCGCCACCGGGATTGCCCTCTTTGATTTCCCAGCCCTCGGCCTCAAGCTTTGCGAGGTCGGCCCGGAGAGTCGGCGACTTGGCCGCCAGATCGGCAACCTCGGAACCAAAGGTCTGCTCGATTTCCTTAAGAGCCTTTTGCTCCTTTGTCTTCGCTTGCTTCTCTTTTATGTCCTCCATCTTCTCGTTGAACTTTTCAAAGATATCCCAAATACTGTTATTGGAAGCTGCGGTCGTGTCCGACGCCCTATCTGCGGCGTCGCCAACCCTGTCCCCCACACCATCGAAGGGGGCAGGTGCGTACGTTGCGTCACGACCAAGCCCCGCGACAACGGACTGCATCACCCCGCCCAAAGCCTGATTCACTTCGGGCCGGGGCGCAGAAAGCAGCGAACCGGCGGCCTGAACGTTCAACTTGGCCTGTGCGGTGTCGGCTTGCGGATTCGCCTTAACTGAATGAATTTCCATAACTATACCCCTGTATTATGCACACTCTCAAAACGCTTTCAGAATAGGCACAGAATTTTCCGGGGTCATCAAACTTGATGCAACTTTCCCCCGGGTAAGCGAAAAGTCGCGAAAGCGGTGGCCGGGATCGGCTAAAGGCTTCTGCGGCGCAGTTTTGGCAGGCTCCCGCCGCAGGAAACCGCTGCAAACCGCCCCGCAATGGCGGGTTCTGCAAGAAATCCGCGCGGGCTGACCCATCGTGAAAAAACACCGCCCTGCCGATTGCGAGTCTGGCAGGGCGGTGCATGTCTCGCGCACAAGACATTCCGTAAGGCGGTCAAATTCAAGCTGGGCTTGCCAGCCTCAGCGTAAGCCCCGACATGCATTCCCGCCGACTTTCGGGAAAGCCGAACGACACCAGATTCCCCGGACCCAGATCGACCGACCAGACCGTTTCTTCGGACAGCGAATTGCCGCGCGGGATGCCGGTCAGCTTGTGTTCCGGATAGGCGCTGCGAAGATCTTTCGGTGAAATGCACACATCAGTGCCCATTTCGACGATCAGCGCCGGACCGGCGGTCGCGCCATCCGCGACAACGGGGTTGCGCCATTCCAGCGATTTCAGATCGATTCCCCGGAACGTGACCGGACCCCCGCCCCAGATTTCAAAAGCCGAGGTCCGGTCCTTCGGTTGCAGCGTGGTCTTGAACGTTCCCTCGATCACCGCGCGCTGGCGAATGGCATCGCCCCGCAGCTCTTCGACAATCGACATGACGGCAGACAGGCCGACAGCATCATTTTTCATGGCTTCGACAACCCCTGCCGATGGAATGATAAATAGCAGTGAAAGGCCAAGACTGCCGACCCGCAAGCGCATCATACCGTTCTTCTCCGTGGCGGAACCGGCGAACCGTATCGTCGATTTGGGCTGGCAGAGCCAAAGCCCGAAATTCGGATCAGCCGCCTTCGCCTGTTACCCTGTCGTAAAAGGAGCCATAATAGTCTCCGTAGCTCTGTCCATTCGTCGATGTGTGTTCGCCGTTCTTGAATACCTGTCCGATTTCGTAGGCACCTTGCTCAAAGTCACCCGACGCGACCGCCTGATCATAGATTTTGCTGTATGTTTCACCATTGGCACCGGAAATTCCTATATCCGGGCCGCCCGTTTCAATAATTTCCCGCTGCACCCTGATATTGTTGATCGTCGCCCGGCCTTCGCCGGTCAGCGCGGAATCGACATAGGCCTCACGAGAGCTCATGTCAGCCGGGGTATTGTCCTTGGCATGGCCGGCTTCATGCGCGATGCTGCGCACGATGTCTGTGGCGGACCTGTCCGGATCAATGACAATGTCGCGATTGGTACGGTCGGCATATGAACCGCCGCCCGGATCGCCCTCGTGGACTGTCCAGCCTTCTTGCTCAAGCGTGACCAGATCCTCGCGCAATGTCGGCGATTTACCAGCAAGTTCCGCGACTTCGGGACCAAAGCTCTTTTCGATCCCCTCCAGGGCTTTCTTTTCTGCCTTGTCCAGATTTTTTCCCCCCTGTTTTGGGGGATCCTTCTTGCCTAACCCTGTCAGCCATTCCTTGAAATCTTCCCAGATTTCCCCCAGATCCTCCATCGGACCCGGAGCGGCCGTCTCGCTGCTGGCCGGATCAGGTGCCTTCGCGCCCTGGCCAAGCCCGGCAACAACAGAACTCAACACCCCGCCCAGGGCCTGCGACAATTCCGGACGGTTCGCCTTGAGCGGTTGCTGGCTGATCGGAGCGTTCAGGTTCGCCGCGACATTATTTGCACGGGTTTCCTGTGTTCGGTCTGCGCCATGAAGTTGCACGACTATATTCCCTATCGAAAATTTACTCGGTCTCAAACAGTTTGAAAACTAGGCCGTTTGCCCCGGCCTGTCATCAGCCCCTGCCGCGCCGAGGCCACTCCAAGCGGAAAGCTGCGAAAAGCGGCATTGGGGATCGGCTGAAATTTTCCGTCACAATATTATGATCGTGCCACAAGAAAAGTTGCCGGAGCTTGGTCAGGCCCCGGCGGTTGAAATTCGGGTTCCCTGACCCGGCATGCAGTAATCGCGGGATCAGAAATGCGCGTCGTAAAATTTTCCGTAATAATCTGCATAGGTTTGGCCGGTCGTCGATGTATTTTCTCTGCTGCCAAAAATCTGGCCAATATCGAAGGCGGCCTTTTCAAAATCGCCCGTCCGCAGGGCCTCGGAATAGATCCGGGAATATTGCGTGCCATTCCGTCCGGCAATTCCGATGTCCGGACCCCCAGCGGCAAGGATTTCGCGCTGCACCTTGATATTGTTGATCGTTGCCCGACCCTCGCCGGTCAGCGCGGAATTGACATAGGCCTCGCGCGAACGGGTATCGATTCTGGTATTGTCATTGGCATGACCGACCTCATGCGCAAGAACCTGAACCATGGATCTGGTGTTCAGCCTGGGGTCGAGCGTGATCGTTTTGCCGCTGACATAAGAGCCGCCGCCCGGAATCCCGTGTTTGATCGCCCAGCCTTTGGCTTCCAGCTTGCCCAGATCCTGCATGAGCGAAGGAGATTGTGCCGCAAGTTGGGCAACTCCGGTGCCCAAAGTGGTCGCAAGCCCCGCGCGTGTCGCATTGACCTGCCCGGTTTCCGTATTGCCGCTTGCCGTCGGCCCCGGCCGCCGGGCTTCGCCACCGGGAAGCCCCGCGACAACACCACTCAGCAACCCGCCAAGCGATTGTTTCAACTCTGGTCGTAACGCACTGAATTGCTGTCCACCAGCGGGAACATTCAGATTGGCCGGAACAGCAGTCAGGCGTTGTTTCTGATACGAACTATGAATTTGCATGGCCACACCCCTTAAAGTTCCGCGCCAATTTAAGGTTTCAAGACTGGGTAAAAAAATGCCGGCGATTCTATAAAGATTCGCCGGCAAATGCGTTAACACATTAGGTAGGCATTTCCCTTCGGAGAAAATTCCTCTGGACTTTTTAATATAAACCTACCAAAAAAATCAGTCTAAATTGATCTTGATAAAATTATTCGGCAAGGCGGCGGCCTTCGGAATCTTTTAAAAGATATATCCAAGTACAATCGCCACACCTGCCATATAATTTTCGGAAGGAATACATTAAATAATTGATCATCCTTCCGAGAGGCGTGCCAATTTATATTTTTTAGAATTTAACATTATTCTGCTTGCGGATGTGGCCATCGCCAGAGGTTTCCCTTGAAATTTCCCTGGCCCGGTCCATTTGCATGTCCCTAAACCGGTCCATTTGCGAAGGAGATTTATGAAGCTTTTCAGCTTTCCCCTTATCAACCTTTCCCTTCCCGTCGCCCATGGCATTTTCCAAAATTTCTTCGATGGCTTCCTTGATTTTTTCTATTGGGCCTTTGTTCTTTTCCTCTTCCTTGTTTTTCATCTCCTCAATAGCTTTCTTGATGGACTCTGCGATCTTTTCGCCCACCTCCTTAAGCTTCTTCTCCATTTCTGGCGAAACTTTTTCCCCGTCGTCAGGCCCATGAGGCGGAACCTGACCACCGGGAGGAGGAACGTGACCACCGGGAGGCGGAACATGGCCACCGGGAGGCGGAACCTGACCACCGGGAGGAGGAACGTGGCCACCGGGAGGAGGAACGTGGCCACCGGGAGGCGGAACGTGGCCACCGGGAGGAGGAACGTGGCCACCGGGAGGAGGAACGTGGCCACCGGGAGGCGGAACATGACCACCGGGAGGAGGGAAAGAAGTGCTGCCAGGACCGTGCTGGCGGTCGCCGGGCTTTGCCTGACCTTCGCCAGCGCCCTTGGCAAGCCCCTGAGTGAGCCCTTGAACGATACCGTCAACAACCGCTTTCAGCACCCCGCCTAGGGCCTCCTTCAGGACCGGCGACATCCCGCCGCCTGGCTGCCCTTTAATGCTGCTGGTCGTGTTGTTTGAAACGGCTTCCGTACGTTGATTCTGCTGTGCACCGTTGACTTGCATGACTATACTCTCGCTTTAAAAATTGCACGTGTTCAAACCGAAATGTCTTTGTTTAAACGAGTCTCAGCTTAGGCCGCGACCGTGGTTCTGTCATCTGGCTGCGGCGAGGCTTCCCCTTGGTCAGCGGAAAGTCGCAAAAACCGGCCTCGCTCATAGGCTGAAAACTTCCCGTAACGGAATGCTGGGCGCAGCGAAAAATTCTGCAAGAGGCAAGCCATTTCGTCGGAAAGCACGCCTGAGGCGAGAACCATCCCTCAGAATTTCAATCATCCGGAAGGAGAAAAGCTTTCCTTAACGGCAAGTTGCTGCTTTTGCCGCAGGAGGCCGGGCGAGGAATGCAGTCTGATGATGCTGGCGCCTCATTGCACAAGCATCGGCTTGCCCGGCACGATGGAAACAGATGGTTGCAAGATTGGGGGGCGGTGGCAGCCCCTCCTCTTTTGTGCAGACATGTCGTTGTCTGCGCATTTATAGCCTGACGACTTTCCTTTGATTATGTTTTCAGGCTATAACTATTTGATTTTACGCTGATGTTGCGCCAATTTGATGATCAAATTGGCTTCCGTCAGCTATACCTGCTTTCCGTGACATGCGCTGAAACGCCCGTCATCCGCATTTCGAATGCCCGCAGTTCGGGCAGGTCATGCAGCCCTCGACCATGCGCATGCCGTATTGCCCGCAGCTTGGGCAGGCCGGGCCACGCGGGCGTTCGCCGACCGCCATCGCCTCGGATTTCGGGTCTGCTTTCAGGCCCATCCCCTCGCCCTCAAGGAAGCCGATGGCGATCATGTGGCGTTCGATCACGCCACCGATGGCCGCCAGGATCGAGGGGACATAGCGCCCCGCCATCCACGCCCCGCCGCGCGGATCGAACACCGCCTTCAGTTCCTCGACCACGAAGGACACATCGCCGCCGCGCCGGAACACCGCTGAAACCATCCGGGTCAGCGCCACGGTCCAGGCGTAATGTTCCATGTTCTTCGAGTTGATGAAAATCTCGAAGGGGCGGCGGTGGCCGGCCTGAACGATGTCGTTGATGGTGATATAGATCGCGTGTTCGCTGCCCGGCCATTTCAGCTTGTAGGTCGCCCCTTCCAGCGCGGCGGGCCGGTCCAGCGGCTCGGTCAGATAGACGACATCGGCACCCTGATCGGCCTCGGGGGCCTGATCGGCGGTTTCGCTGACCGACAGAACGCTGCCTGTCACGTCGTTCGGGCGATAGGTGGTGCAGCCCTTGCAACCCAGAGCCCAGGCGGCCAGATAGACATCCTTGAAATCCTCAAAGGAAATATCCACGGGGCAATTGATGGTCTTGGAGATGGAGCTGTCCACCCATTCCTGCGCCGCCGCCTGCATGGCGACATGGTCGCGCGGAGCCAGGGTCTGAGCGTTCACGAAATAATCGGGCAATGGCGCGCCACCTTTCAGATCGCGCCACATCTGCACGGCGTAATCGACGACCTCTTCCTCGGTCCGGCTGCCGTCTTTTTGCAGCACCTTGCGGGTATAGGCATAGGCAAAAACCGGCTCGATCCCCGATGACACATTGCCCGCATAAAGGCTGATCGTGCCGGTGGGGGCGATGCTGGTCAGCAGGGCGTTGCGGATGCCATGGGTGCGGATCGCATCGCGCAGGTCGTCATCCATCCGCGCCATGAAGCCCGATTTCAGGTATTCATCGGCGTCGAACAGCGGAAACGCCCCCTTCTCGCGCGCCAGATCGACCGAGGCCAGATAGGCCGACCGCGCGATCGCTTTCATCCATTGGCGCGTCTGTTCCACCGCATCCGCCGCACCATAGCGCAGCCCCAGCATCAGCAGCGCATCGGCCAGCCCGGTCACGCCCAGCCCGATCCGGCGCTTGGCCCGCGCTTCGGCTGCCTGCTGCGGCAGCGGAAACTTTGACGCATCGACCACGTTATCCATCATCCGCACGGCGGTCCGCACCAGATCGTCCAGCGCATCCGCATCCAGCCGCGCGGCATCGGTGAACGGGCCCGTCACCAACCGGGCCAGATTGACCGATCCCAGCAGGCAAGCACCATAGGGCGGCAGGGGCTGTTCGCCGCAAGGATTGGTCGCGGCGATGGTTTCTGCATAGTTCAGGTTGTTGGCCTCGTTGATCCGGTCGATAAAGATCACCCCCGGCTCGGCATAGTCATAGGTCGCGCGCATGATCCGGTTCCACAGGTCGCGCGCCTGTACCGTGTGATAGACCTTGCCGCCAAAGATCAGATCCCAGGGACCATCGGCGCGGACAGCCGCCATGAAGGCGTCGGTGATCAGCACTGACAGGTTGAACATGCGCAACCGGGCGCTGTCCTGCTTGGCCTGAATGAACTGCTCTATATCGGGGTGATCGCAGCGCATCGTGGCCATCATCGCGCCGCGGCGGCTGCCCGCCGACATGATCGTGCGGCACATTGCGTCCCAGACATCCATGAAGGACAGCGGCCCCGAGGCGTCCGCCGCCACCCCGTGCACCGCCGCACCGCGCGGGCGGATGGTACTGAAATCATAGCCGATTCCGCCGCCCTGCTGCATGGTCAGCGCGGCCTCTTTCAGCATCTCGAAGATGCCGCCCATGCTGTCGGGAATCGTGCCCATGACAAAGCAGTTGAACAGTGTGACCGCCCGACCCGTGCCCGCACCTGCCAGAATCCGGCCCGCAGGCAGAAACCTGAAATCCTCCAGCGCGGCATGAAAGCGATCTTCCCAAGCGGCCGGATCGGCCTCGACCGCGGCCAGATCGCGGGCGACGCGGT
>NZ_JBKEBL010000249.1:0-14719 GCF_047973135.1 Paracoccus sp. (in: a-proteobacteria) | reverse complement strand
CGCACGCCACGACGCCAACGGCGATACGATCACCATGTGGTTCAAGCTGATCGACTATAATCTGGTGGTTCAGGACCACGACGCCGCCAATGCGCAGATCGACGAAAAGCTGAACGCAGCCGCCGAACCCTCGGACATGAAGCTATGACCGACCGCAGCAACAGGGTGAAAAGCATGACCACTTGGCTGGACTATCTGCGCGAGAACCCTGCGGACGATTTCGATTCCGTGATGGAGTTGCGTATCCCAATGAGTATTCAGCTGGAAATCATGCGCAAGGCGCAAGAACTGGAGGTGCTGCCGCTGGATGTTGTGCTGTACGCGCTGGCGGACTACGGCATCGCGAGGGACAAGATTCTGTGTCTGTGATATCTATGCGCAGCCGCCTAATCGCGGCGGCGGCGAATCCAACCCATTAAGCAGGACACAACACCTTCACAGATACCCTGACCCCCGACCTCGGCGTAGCCCTGATGAACCTCCACCTCCATGGCTGCGTGGATGTTGGTGCCGCAAATCAGCTTTGTGATCTTGAACTGGCGGCCCCAACAACATTCACACGGCGCGTTCCCGGTGTCGGGCTGCTGTCATTCGAGGCGCTTGAACTGGAACTCTCTGGCTATCTTGAAATTGGCAGGATCGATCAAGGCCGGGCGATCCGGCATCCTTTCGTGCAGAATGCCTTCAGTCGAATGGCAACCGACCAATTCGCCGGGGCAGCTGAACTGGTTTTCGAAAGCTCCTATCTGGACCAGCTGCCGTCTCTGGCTCTCGTGGAAAAGCACATCGGTACGTTTCAGGTCCACGGTCTCGCTCGGGCGAACATCCTCAAGCTCGCCGTTCGCAAGCACCTGCAGCACAACGGCGTGCTGCTTCGGCTTGAAGCCAGCCGCAGCGGCCAGCTGGGCGCCGGTCGGCGTCAGGTCGTCGATCAGCACGTTTCGGTAGGTCAGGGTCTCATCCGCAACCTCGATGCGGCGGCGCTTATCGCGATCCGCTGCGTCTTCACTCAATTCAGTCATTTCACACTCCAGTTTCTCCGGCCAATCGCGATACGGCTAAGATTGGAATGCATGCTAAATTTGTCAAGCGTTGACTTTGCTCGCTTGACGAACTTATCGAAGTGGCCGACAATCTATACACCGGACTCCGTGTCCGGATCGCGGAGGAGCCCACATGACCGATGGTGAAACTGATCAAACCGTCCGGCCAACCAACCTCGGCCAGATCATAAGAAAGGCCCGTACCGATCTTCAGATGTCGCAACGCGATGTCGAGGAGGCGACCGGCAAGGAGATTTCGAATGCCTACTTAAGCCAATTGGAGAGCGGAAAAATCACCAAACCTTCTCCGCACATTCTATACGCCCTCTCCACCGTCTTGGCGGTCCCTTACGAGACGCTGATGGAGCGAGCAGGCTATATCGTGCCATCGTCCCAACGCCCTGCCGACGTCAAGCATGGGCGTGCCGCAACGTTCGCGGTAGATAATCTAACGGCCGATGAGGAAGCCGCCCTCTTGGACTACCTCGCATACCTACGCACCAAGAAGGGCTGATCATGCGGCGACCGGACGACTGTAGCTTAACCCCAAGTCAGCTCGCCCGCGTTCGCGCAGAGGCCGAGCGCGCGCTGCGAGAAGCGGGCGCGCTCGGGGTCTTCCCGACGCCCGTTGAGGCGATCATGACCGTTGCGAAGGTTGAAGAGGTCAAGGAAGACGTCCTTAACCCCAGTTTCATCGACAAGCTTCGGTCAAGTACTGAGCAGGCGGGCGGTGCCCTCAAGCGGGCTTTGGGCAAAGTGATGGGTCTGTTTCACGCCAGCGCCGGTCTGCTCTTCCTGGATCAAACAATGATGGCGGTGAAAAAGCGCTTCGTGCGACTGCACGAGTCCGGACACGGCTTCATGCCATGGCAACGTTCGATGTATGCTTTGGTCGAGGATTGTGAGAATGCTCTGCAGCCTGATGCGGCTGAGCTTTTTGATCGTGAAGCCAACGTATTCGCTGCCGAAGTCCTATTCCAACTCGACAGCTTTCGCGACATAGCCGAGGGTGAAAAGTTCAGTATCTGGACGCCTGTCAAGCTGTCGAAGAAGTTTGACGCGTCGATTTATGCGTGCGTGCGACAGTACGTATCCAAAAATCATCGTGCTTGCGCAGTCGTGGTGCTGAACATGCCCGAATTCGTTGAGGGCGATGGCTTCCGCGCCACCCTGCGACGTCCTGTTCAATCTGACAGCTTCACAACAATTTTCGGCGATCACGACTGGAAGCCTTTCTACACGCCCGACGACGATATCGGCGCACTGATACCGATCAACGGCCAAAGGTCTTCCGGGCAAAAGTCTCTTGTCCTGCTGGACCGGAACGGCGACCGCCATGAGTGCGTAGCTGAGTCCTTCACACAGACCCACCAAGTCTTTGTTCTCGTCCATGTGATTAAGACGCTATTTGCGCGATCTGTTCACGAAGCTGGCCAATGGCCACCTCGCTCGTGACATCGACGACCTGATGCCCTGGGCCTACGCCCAGCAGGGCCGGGATGCATAGGGACCTCGTCTCGTAGTCCCTGACGAGCTACCGACCGTCATCCGCTTCATCCCAACGTGATACCGCGCAAGTGCGAAATCAATGGGGCGTGACCGCCGCTTACTCTACACCGATAGGTCAACGTGCCATCATCGACCAAGTCTCGAAATGGCCAGACTTGGGCAAACTTTATGCATTCGACGCGTGGATTGCCAATATTGACCGACATTGCGGCAATCTTCTTTTCGGCAGCGTCGGGGATACATGGCTGATTGATCACGGCCATTGCTTCACTGGACCGACTTGGGGGCCATCCGATCTCGACCCCGCCAAAGAGTTTGCCAGTCGGCTATCCGAGTGGATTACTCCTTTCCTGAGTGCAGATCAAAAGGATACACGACGCACAGAAGCGCAAGCGGTCGAGGCTGCGCTGACAGGGTTTGATGCCGAGGAACCCACTAACTCCAGCCGCGTGGTGGATCTGATGCCGATGGATTATGTTGACGCCCTGAAGCAGTTCCTGACGCAGCGCAGCGCTAAGGTCACTTTCCATGCCAGCAAAGCGCTTAATGTGCCGGTGATGTTATGACCCTTAGACTGGACACCAGCCGCTTCCCATCACTGAAGGAGAGCGTCCGCGCTCATTGGGCACCGATCCTGCTTGAGCCAATTTCAGGATCTGATGAGAGATTTGTTAGTCCGTTCTGAACAACGTGGAACGCATTGATTTTGCGTGATGAACCGCCGGTATTTCTGGCTTCATTCTGCAGGGTTTTGTATTGTTGACGCAGAAACCCTGCAAATTCGGATCGTCGATGAAGCCGCATTCCCACGCCCCCGAACAGGATGACCTACTCCGCCCCCGATTGGTCGACATGATCGATGCCCGGCATGAGCTGGTGAAACTGGCGAGTTTGATCGACTGGGAATTCTTCGAGCAGGAATGGGCGGGCTTCTTCCCCTCGACGACCGGTCGTCCAGCGACATCGCCGCGCCTAGTCGCCGGTCTGATGTATCTGCAGCATGCCTTCAAGCTGTCGGACGAGGCGGTTGTCGCGCGGTGGGTCGAGAACCCCTACTACCAGCATTTCACCGGTGAGACGTTCTTTCAGCACCGGCCACCGATCGATCCCTCCTCCTTGGTGCGCTGGCGCAAGCGGATCGGTGAAGAAGGAGCTGAGTGGCTGCTGAGCAAGACGATCGAGGCGGGGCGATCCTCGGGGGCGGTCACCGACAAGGCCCTGCAGCGGGTGGCGGTCGATACCACCGTGATGGAGTTCGCAGGGGACCGTGGCCGCAGTGCGGCCGCGTAAGCCCCGAAGAACAACATCGCCCATCCGACGGACGCCCGGCTCTACGAGCGGGCACGTGCCCTGCTGGTCGGCCTCGCGAAACAGGCCGGGATCGAACTGCGCCAGAGCTATGCCCGGCTCGCGCCACGTCTGGCCATCCAAGTCGGCCGTTACGCCCATGCCCGCCAATTCAAGCGCATGCGCAAGGCGCTACGCCGGCTCAGGGGTTATGTCGGCCGGGTGCGCCGCGATCTGCGCCGCCACCTGCAGGAAATCCCGCAAGGCCCGCTGCGCGACAGGATCCTGGACGCCCTGTGGCTGGTCGCCCGGGACCGGCCGGCAAATCGAGCGCGGCATAGCCCAAACGCGGGCCGTCTGCGATCCGCTCGGCCAGCTTGCCGCCCTCCATCAGCACCCGGTCATGCATGGCGCGCACCAGCAGGTGCACATGGGCCGGACGGTGGGCGAAGAGCCCGAAGATGTCGGCCTCGCGGTCGGCAACCACCGTCACCCGCGCCGCGCCTGTCATCAGCCCGGCCCTTTGCGTCGCTTGCAACCAGCGCTGGCTCTGGCGGTCCTCGAAAGCCCGGCTGCGGCGGCTCGCCTTGCCCCCCTCGGTGCGCTCCATGAACTGCGCGTCAAGGGCGCCCAGAACCGCGCCGCTCTCCGCATCCACCGCGATCATATGGCATGCAGAAAGCGACCGCCTCCACCGGACGACTGCGTCACCGTGGTGTCCTGAACCGCCAGAACATCCCGGCCAGCGCTGGCCGCCTGCGTTCGCTCGAAGGCGGCCGCCGTCATTTCTTCAAGCGTCACAGCAGGGTTGCGCAGAAACCGCGTGAAACGGATCTCGCCAGCACGGCTCCCGCCCAACCGGCGCACTCGCACCCCGCGCGCACCGTGACTGACAAGCCGCGCCAGCAAATCGGCCCCCCTTTTTCCAGCCGCCGATCCCCGAACGCACCCAAGCTCAAATCCATGATCCCCTCCGTTTTCCAGAAAGGAAGCAGAGGACATCACCGACCGCAAGAAAGATGTGTGAACTTTATAGCCCAGCAGGAAGCAGAGCAGACCCGACAGCAACGGGCGGCGGCCGATCCTGTCCGATACCATGCCGAATATCAGTTGCGGCAATGCGAGGCCGAGAAGATAAAGCGCCTGCATCTGACCGATCACGCCATCCGCAAGGCCAAGGTCGCGTTCGATGGCCGGAAGCGAGGGGCTGATCAGCGTCAGGCTCGCGGCCGACAGGCCGGTGCTTAGCGCGAGTAAGGGGACCAGAGACCGGTTCCGTTCTGGTCCGGATGGCGTCGACTCGATGCTCATCAGGGGCAGGGATCCGGGGTCGGCATGTCAGGCATTCCAAACCCAGGGGCGCCTTGCCCGATCCTGCGCCTGAAACTCAGAGATCGCGTCGGACCGGTCGAGCACGATCTCGATATCGTCTTTTCCCGAGACAAGCTTGTTGCGTATCGTGTCTGGCAGGTTCAGGGTGATGCGGCGGTCCCCTGCGGAGACGAGGTCCGCAGGAATATCTATGAGGATCTCGCAGCGGGCTGGGTCTTCGGCAACCTCGCGCAACATTGCCAGGGCACCATCCGGCAGAACCCAGGCTAGAATCCCGTTCTTCAGACAGTTGGCTGCGAAGATATCGCCGAAGCTGGCGGCGAAGATGGCACGGATGCCGAAATCCTTCAACGCCCAGGGGGCCTGTTCGCGCGACGATCCGCAGCCGAAATTGGCGCAGGAGACCAGCGCCACCGCCTTGTTCCAAGGCGCGCGGTTCAGCACGAAATCGGGATTTTCGGATCCGTCCGGGCGATAGCGCCAGTTGCCGAACAGGCCGGATGCCAGCCGGGTCGTGATCTCCTGCGTGTGTATCGCGGGGATGATCGCGTCGGTATCGACATTGTCGCGCTCAATCAGGGCAAGGGGCCCGCGGATGACGGTCATCGGGTTCATGCGTTACGCCTCCAGCTTTCGGACATCGGTTATGCGGCCGGTGATCGCCGCCGCCGCCGCCATTGCGGGGCTCATCAGGTGGGTGCGGCCGCCGGGGCCTTGCCGCCCCTCGAAATTGCGGTTCGAGGTCGAGGCGCAGCGCTTTCCCGGTGCCAGTCGGTCATCCTGCAGCGCGCAGCACATGGAACAACCCGGTTCGCGCCATTCGAAGCCGGCATCGGCGAAAATCCGGTCCAGCCCCTCGGCCTCGGCCGCGGCCTTCACCTTCTCCGATCCCGGCACCACGATGGCGCTGAGGCCGCTGGCGACGCGGTGCCCTTTCAGGATGGCCGCCGCCGCCCGGAGATCGCTCAGCCGACCATTCGTGCAGGAGCCGATGAAGACCTGATCGACGGCGATATCCTCCATCCGCGTTCCGGGCTTCAGCCCCATATAGTCCAATGCGACGCGGGCAGAGTTCCGTGCGGTCTCGTCGGCGATCCCGGACGGGTCGGGAATGGTCGAGGTGATGCTGATCGCCTGATCGGGGCTTGTGCCCCAGGTCACGGTCGGCGCGATGTCGGCAGCGTCAATGCTGATCTCGGCGTCGAACTGCGCACCCTCGTCGGAGGCAAGGCCGCGCCAGCGGGAGACGGCGCGATTGAAGTTCTCGCCCTTCGGGGCGAAGCGGCGGCCGGACAGATAGTCGAAGACGGTATCGTCGGGCGCGATCATTCCGATGCGTGCGCCGAACTCGATCGCCATGTTGCAGATCGTCAGACGCTCTTCGATGGTCATGGCACGGATGGTGCTGCCGGCGAATTCGACGGCATGGCCGACACCGCCGCGCGCGCCGGTACGGGCGATGACTGCCAGAATGACATCCTTTGCCGTGACTCCGCGGCCGAGCTGGCCGTCGATGCGGATACGCATCGTTTTCGGGCGCATCATCATCAGGCACTGGGTCGCCAGCACCTGCTCAATATCGGACGAGCCGATGCCAAAGGCCATCGCCCCGAGGCCGCCCACCGTGCAGGTATGGCTGTCGCCGCAGACGATGGACATGCCGGGCAGTGCGATCCCGAGATCGGGCGAGATCACATGGACGATGCCCTGATCGCCGGAATCGAGGTCAAACAGCCGGATACCGTTCGCGGCGGTTTCGCGACGCAGTGCCTCGACGAACTTCTTGCCAGGCGCATAGCTGCCTGCGTTTCGGCCGGGCCGGGTCGAAATGATGTGGTCGATAGTGGCAAAGGTCAGCTCGGGATTGCGAACCGGGTGGCCCGTCTCGCGCAACTGCGCGAAGGCAATCGGCGAGGTCACGTCATGCAAGATGTGCCGGTCGATATGAATGAGGTCGGCGCCATTCGGCAAAGTCGAAATCCGATGCTCGTTCCATATCCTGTCGAACAGGGTCTGTGCCATCTCATCCCTCATGTGCTTACCTGGGGACTGTTCTAAGCCTCGTTTCGATCCGCGAAAATTAGAATATTATGAAAGCATCATTCGAAATAGAAGAACGGTCGAGAGCGCTGTCACTCCTGAAGAAGGCGCGCGCTTTCCCAGCGCCCGTCCAGGACGGCGGCCTGCACCAGTTCCGTGATCAAGGCGAACATCCGTTCGCGCAGGTAGGTCGGCTTCGCATCGGCTGTCGTCACGAGATAAAGCGTTCGCACCAGAGTGGGGTCCATCACGGGGCGTGCGACCAGATCGCCGCGCCGCAATTCCTCGCTGACCAGCATTTTCGGGGCAAGTGTACAGGCAAGACCTTCCTTCAGCGCGATTGATGTGCAGGCCGTCGAGGCAAGCTGAATGCGTGCCACCGCCTCCATTCTGGCGAGGTCGGCTGGCCGGTCGGCCAATGCGCGGGACAGGGTACCGCTCTGCAGCAGGGCGATGGGAAGATTCAGCATCTCGTCGAGCTGGATCGGCGTGGCGGAACTGCCGACGATCTTCTCATCGCCGATGCAGAACAGATCCTCCTCCAGCAGAGCCGTGCGGAAGGTCTGCGAGTCGGGTGGCGGGTTGTAGATCAGCGCGGCGTCGATCTCGCCGACGCGCAGCGCGTTATAGGTCATGCGCGAAAGGCCCTCCCAGATCAGCAGACGAACGCGAGGATAATCCTCAAGTACCCGCCGCATCAGGGGCGCGCCGATAACCCGTATCACCGAAACCGGAATGCCAATCGCGATATTCCCCGATATCTCGGCCCGACCGTGCCGGATTTCGGATTCCGCCGCTTGGAAGGCGGAAAGGATTTGCTGCGCATGGGCCATCAGTTTCAGCCCGGCGGCCGTCGGTTCCATGCCCCGCGGTTTGCGCAGGAAAAGCGGCGTTTCGAGTTCGGCTTCGAGGCTGGCTATGTGGTGGCTCAGCGCAGAGGCTGCTGTGTTGCAATGATCGGCCGCGTGCGAGAGGTTCCGAAATTCGCAAACCGCGACGAAATATCTGAGCTGTCTCGTGTCCATGAAGGCATTCTACAATCAAGAACGATGTATTCGAAAGGATATAATTTTCTGACAGCCTTCGAATCGGCATAGTCCCATCGACTCAGGTGAAAGGGAGGAGCCGATGACAAGCGCATTACCGCTCAATGGGATTCGTGTGGTCGAAATGAGCCATATGGTGATGGGCCCCTCGACAGGCATGTTTCTGGGTTTCCTCGGGGCCGAGGTGATCAAGATCGAGCCGCCCGAGGGCGACAAGACCCGCAACCTGATCGGTATGGGGGCGGGGTTCTTTCCGACCTTCAATCGCGGCAAGAAATCCGTGACGCTGAATATCAAGGACAGGGACGATCTGGCCCGGCTGCACGCGCTGCTGAAGACCGCCGATGTCTTTGTCGAGAATTTCCGCGACGAGACGCTGGCGAAAATGGGTCTTGCGCCGGATCAGTTGCGCCAGACCAACCCGTCGCTGATCGTCGCCTCGTGCAAGGGCTTTCTGAAGGGGCCTTACGAACATCGCGCCGCGATGGACGAGGTCGTGCAGATGATGACCGGCATGGCCTATATGACCGGCCCGGTCGGCCGGCCCCTGCGCATCGGATCGTCGGCCAACGATATCATGGGCGGGCTGTTCGCGGCGCTTGGTGTGCTGGCCGCGCTGATCCGGCGTGGCACGACCGGCGAGGGTGCGGCGATCCGTTCGGGCCTGTTCGAGAACTGCCTGCTGCTGGTCGCGCAGCATATGGTGCAGTTCGACATCGAGGGCACGGAGTCGCCACCCATGCCCGAGCGGGTATTCTCGTGGCCGGTCTATGACCTGTTCCGCACCAGCGACGACCGGCAGATTTTCCTGGGCGCGGCGACGGATGGGCAATGGGAAAAGCTGTGCCGCGGTCTGGGCCTTGCGCATCTGCTTGACGATCCGCGCCTGCAATCGCGCCCCGACCAGATCGCCGCGCGCGACTGGACCCTGCCGCTGATCGCGGACGTGGTGGCCTCGCGCCCCTATGACGACACGATCCGCATCATGGAGGAGAACGATCTGCTGTTCGCCCCGGTTTCACGCCCGGCAGAGATGTATGACGATCCGCATGTGAACCGGCCCGGCGGGCTCTATACCTCGCATTACGCCGCAAAACGCGATTTCCGCGCGCCCGCCCTGCCGGTCGAGATCGACGGCCGCCCGGTGGTGTCCGGAAATGTCGATATTCCCGCCATCGGCCAGCACAATGCCGAGATCCTCGGATCGCTGAAGCTGGAGGCGGCGGAATGACCGGGGTGAATGTCTACAAGGCATATCCGACGGGCCGCATCGCCATCCGCGAGGTCGGACTGCGCGACGGGCTGCAACTGACCGCGTCCTGGCCCTCGACCGCGCAGAAACTGGACTGGGTGGCGCGCGATTACGCCGCGGGGATCCGCCACTTCGAGGTCGGCTCCTTCCTGCCCGCCGACAAGGTGCCGCGCTTTGCCGATGTGCGCGACGTGATCGCCGCCGTCGATGCGCGCGTCGATGCGCACGGGATCGCGCTGGCACTGAACCAGCGCGGGGCGGCGGATGCGTTGCAGACGCCGGTGGACGAGATCACCGTGGTCGTCTCGGCCAGCCAGGCCCATAACGAGGCCAATGTCCGCCGCACGCAGGATCAAAGCCTGACCGAGATCGCCAATGTCGTGAAGCTGCGCGATCAGGCCGGCAAGGACACGATCATCAATGTGGGCATCGCCATGTCCTTCGGCTGTTCGCTGTCCGGCGATGTGCCCGAAGATGCGGTGATGCGGATGGTGGATCGCTGTTTCGAGGCGGGCGTCGATATGGTCGGGCTGGCCGATACGGTGGGTTTCGCCGGGCCGCGCCAGATCGCCTCGCTTTGCGGGCGGATGGAAAAACGGCTGGGGGATCTGCCCTATGTCATGCATCTGCACGACACGCGCGGGATGGGCATCGCCAATGCCTCGGCGGCGCTGGATGCCGGATGCCGGGTGCTTGACGCCTCGCTGGCCGGGCTGGGGGGCTGCCCCTTCGCGCCCGGCGCGACCGGAAATGTCGTGCTGGAGGATCTGATCTATCTGGCCGAAACCAAGGGATTCGACACCGGCATTGATGTCGAAAAGATCATCGAGACCCGCGCGCTGCTGGCCGAGGCTCTGCCGGGGGAAACGCTGTATGGGGGGCTGGCCAAGGCCGGGCCGCCGAAAACGCTGAACTGGCGCGCAAAGGTCGCCTGAAATTCACAAGTCAAAAGGGGAGGAAACGCCATGAAACCCAAACTGATTTCGACGCTGCTGGGGACCGCGCTGGCCTTCGGTGCGACTGCCGCCGCTGCGGAAACCGCAATGCGCTGCGCCCATCAGTTGCCGCCACAGCATCCGGTGTCGCAGGTCATCGACCGCTGGGCCGCCGAGGTCGAAACCCTGTCCGAGGGAGAGATCGACGTGCAGATCTTTCCGGCGGACAGCCTGGTCGGGGCCAATGAAGCGATCATTGCCGTTGCCAAGGGCGATATCGAATGCGCCTTCTCGGCCCCCTTCGCATGGGGCAAGACGCTGCCGATCATGGGTGTCTCGCTGGAGCCCTTTGCCTTTGAGGACATAAATATCTGGAAGAACTGGGCCGGCTCGGAAGCGGCACGGTTCCTGGAAGCCGAACTGCGCCAGAAAGGAATCGAGAACCTCGCCTGGATCTTCCAGACCCGGGACTCGGTCTTCAGCTCGAAAGGAAAATTTCTGGTCAAACCCGAGGATTTCAAGGGGCTGAAATATCGCGGGCTGATGCCGGCCTTCAATGCCTCGCTTTCGGCGCTCGGGGCCTCTCCGGTATCGACGCCGGGCAGCGAGGTCTATGAATCCCTTGCCACGGGTGTCATCGACGGCGCCATGGGCGGTGTGGATTCGGCCGTGTCGCGCAAGTTTTACGAGGTGCAGGACCATTTCAGCATCATGCCGGTGATCTCGGTCTATTTCCATGGATACACCAACGCGAATTTCTACAATGGCCTGTCCGACAAGGCGAAGGCCGCGTTCCAGCAGGCCGGTCTCGACGCTGCCGGCTGGGCCGTCGAAGCCTACGAGCAGGGCAAGGATGTCTATCCGGCGGAACTCGAAGCCAAGGGCGCCGCCGTCCACGAGCTGACGGATGCGGAAAACGCCGCCCTGCAGGAGGTCATGTATCCCGCCTTCATGGAGGCCTTCGACGCGCCGCAGGACAAGGTCGATGAGCTTCACGGCCTGGTCGACAAACTGCGCAGCGAATAAGCGGTCAGGACAGCACAGATGGAACACGATAACCAGAATGGGGCGGCCGACGCCGCCCCACTGCCCGAGCGTATAATCTCGCCGGTTGTCTGGATTTGCGGCGCAATCAGCGCCGCCCTGATCCTCGTTCAGCTTGGTGTGACCAGCTACGCGATCTTCATGCGTTATGTCTTCAACAAGCCCCTGGTCTGGGGCGACCAATTCCTGGGCTATACACTGGTCGCCTTCGTCATGCTGGGTGCGACGGAGGCCTATCGCCGGAACAACCACATCTCGATCGACATGATCGCTGACAGGCTGACCGGTCCCTGGCAGGTTATCCGCTGGATATGGAGTGATCTTTGCGTGCTGGCCTTCGCGGCAGTTGTCGCCATCAGCGGCTGGGAGGCGATCGAGTTCGCACGCCTGTTCGGTTCCTATTCGGCGGGCGCCATCGAGATCCAGACCTGGATCCCGCAGGTTCCCGTATTGCTTGGGGCCGTCCTCATGGCCGTCTTCGCCCTGGCCCGACTGGTCGGCCGTCTTGTCCGGAGGAACTGAGATGACCCCATTCCTGATCTTTTCCGGCCTGATCCTGCTGCTGCTGACCGGCATCCCGATCTTCGCCGCGCTTGGTCTGACGGCAACGGTGATCCTGCTGGTTTTCGAGGGCGGGATCGGTTCGGTCGCCGACACCGTCTATGCCAGCATGAACAAGTCGATCCTGGTCGCCATTCCGCTGTTCGTCTTCATGGCGCAGGTGATGCTGCGTGCCAGGGTGATCGACGATCTGTACGAGATGGCACATACCATTCTCGGCCATATCCGGGGCGGGCTGGCGGTGGCGACCGTGCTGGCCTGCACAATCTTCGCTGCCATCTCGGGCTCCTCGGTCGCGACGGCGCTGTCCGTCGGCTCCAGCGCCATCCCGCAGATGGAACGCTTCGGCTATCCGCGCCGCGCCGCGCTTGGCGTGGTGGCCGCAGGCGGAACGCTGGGAATCCTGATCCCGCCCTCGGGGCCGATGATCCTCTATGCGGTCGTGTCCGAGGCTTCGATCGGGGCGCTGTTCCTGGCGGGCATCATTCCGGGATTGCTGCTGGCGGCGATCTTTGCGGGCTATTCGATGGTTGCCGCAACCATGCGCGGCGGCGAGCGTCCGGCCTTTTCCGGAATGCCGAAGATCATGCAGTCGATCCGGAAATCGATCTGGGCACTGCTGGCCCCGCCGGTGGTGCTGGGCGGCATCTATGCCGGCATCTTCACCGCCAGCGAGGCGGCGGCGGTCGGCTGCATCTATGCCCTGCTGGTCGCGCTGATCGTTTACCGGAATTTCGGCATGAACGAACTCTGGCAATCGCTTTACGAGACCATGCGAACCTCGATGATGGTGTTCATGATCATCGCGGCCGCGCATGTCTTTGGCTATGCGATCACCATCATCCGCCTTCCGGTGGGCATCACCGAGGCGGTAGCCGCCGCAGGGCTTGGCCGAATGGAATTCATGCTGATCGTCATGGCGATGATCTTTGTCATGGGAATGTTTTTCGATGGCATCGCCATCATCCTGATCACCACGCCGATCCTGCTGCCGACCATGCATGCGCTGGATATCGACCTTGTCTGGTATGGCGTGCTGCTGATGGTAAATCTGGAACTGGCGATGATCACGCCCCCTGTCGGCATGAACCTGTTCGTCATCAAGGGCATAACCGACGCACCGCTATCGGATGTGATCAGGGGGGCCGCGCCATATGTCGGCTTGATGTTCCTTGGCCTGTGCATCCTGATGGTCTTTCCGGGCCTGGCGACCTGGCTGCCCTATTCGGCGGGATATGGTCGGTGACGGGCATGTGTTTCCGATGAACAGGGTCGTCGCGGCAACCGCGGCACCCATGGCCGGCAGCCAGTGTCCGGAAGGATATCGGCCGCGAGCAGTATTTTTCAGCATGATGAGGAGGATTTCATGCGCAGTCTTACGTCAGGATTTACGTTCCCTCTGGCAATCGCCGCATTGTTCCCGTTTGCGACCGGCTCATTCTCTGACGAGGCAATGGCTGTCGCCGATGTCGGTGGGTTTCAAATCGGCGGCACAACGGTTGTGCTGGAGGGGATGCCGATCAAAGAGCAGACCTTCACCAACGGTATGAAGCCCATCAAGGTAGACCCCAACGGAACTTTCGTTACCGGCCAGATGTATGTCGGTTACGTCAAGCTGGCCGAACCGGTTTCGGACTATCCGATCCTGATGTGGCATGGCGGCGGCATGACCGGCGTGACATGGCAGGATAAACCCGACGGCGGCGCGGGCTGGGAAAAGTACTTCCTGAAATCGGGTTATTCCACCTATGTCTCCGATGCGGTGGAGCGCGGACGCTCGTCCTGGTCGCAGTTCCCGGAAATTTACGCCAGCAAGCCGGTTTTCAGAACGCTGGAGGATGCCTGGGGCGCATTTCGCATCGGCCCCGAAGGCGGATGGAGTGCCGATCCCGCGCAGCGGCAGGCATTCCAAAACACCCAATTTCCGGCCGAGGCGTTCGTTCAGTTCGGCAAGCAATTCGTGCCCCGGTGGCTGACGAATGACGATGCGACCCAGGCGGCCTATGACGAACTGATCGGGATGGTCTGCCCCTGTATTGTCATGGCCCATAGTCAGGGCGGAAATTTTGCCTATAACGCGGCGCTCAATAACCCGGAACTGGTCAAGGCGGTCATCCTGATCGAGCCGTCCGGCGCACCAAATCCACAAGATGTGGATGCCGCGAAACTGCGTGAAATACCGCATCTGGCGGTTTGGGGGGACAATATTGCCAAGCATCCTGTCTGGCCGCGTCTGGTCGAAGCCAGCCGGAACTGGCGCGAGGCAGTCAACGGCGCGGGCGGAGATTTTGACTGGCTTGACCTTCCGGCGGAAGGGATCACGGGCAACAGCCATTTCCCGATGATGGACAAGAATTCGGACCAGATCGCAGCACTGATCGTCGCCTGGATTCAGGCATCGGTAAACTGAGCATGTTCAGCGCATGAGGTGGCCTCCATCTCCTCGGAGCGATAGGCCGCATCGGCCCAGACGCCCGCACCGGTGTTGCCCCGCATCAGCAGCAGTTCCACCGCCTGGCTGTCATGCAGGGCGGCATCACTGACATGGTAGCGGCGCACCAGCTTGTGCTGGCGGTCCACGTTGACGTGGTTCTTGTAGCCGTAGTGGGATTTCCCGTGTTTCCTGGTCCACCGCGCATCGGTATCCTTTTGCGACCGCCTGGCGGGCTT
>NZ_JBKEBL010000051.1:0-1863 GCF_047973135.1 Paracoccus sp. (in: a-proteobacteria) | reverse complement strand
TTCGCGGGCGTACCACAACCCGGAGACATCCTTCAGGAAGAAGTGCCCCACGTCGATCTGGGCCGCATCGCCGCGCAATCGGCCAAGCAGGTCATCCTGCAACGCGTCAGCGAGGCCGAACGGGATCGCAAGTAAGAGGAATTCAAGGACCGCGCCGGCACCATCATCAACCGAGTCGTCAAGCGCGAGGAATACGGCAACATCATCGTCGATGTCGGCCGGGGCGAGGCGATCCTGCGCCGCAACGAAAAGATCGGGCGCGAAAGCTATCGTCCGAACGACCGGATCCGCCCCTAAGTCAAGGAAGTGCGCCCCGAAACACGCCGACCCCAGATATTCCAGACGCGCACCGATCCGCAATACATGGCCGAGCTGTTCAAGATGGAGGTGCCGGAAATCTATGACAGCATCATCGAGATCAAGGCCGTGGCCCGTGACCCCGGCAGCCGCGCCAAGATCGCCGTGATTTCCTATGACAACAGCATCGACCCGGTCGGGGCCTGCGTCGGCATGCGCGGCAGCCGCGTGCAGGCCGTGGTTGGCGAATTGCAGGGTGAAAAGATCGACATCATTACCTGGAACGAGGATCAGGCAACCTTTCTGGTCAACGCCCTGCAACCGGCCGAGGTCAGCAAGGTCGTGTTCGACGAAGAGGCGAACAAGATCGAGGTCGTGGTGCCCGACGAACAGCTTAGCCTTGCCATCGGTCGTCGCGGCCAGAATGTGCGCCTGGCCAGCCAACTGACGGGTCTGGACATCGACATCCTGACCGAGGAAGAAGAATCCAAGCGTCGTCAGGCCGAATTCAACGCCCGGACCAGACTGTTCATGGATGCGCTGGATCTGGACGAATTCTTTGCGCAGTTGCTGGTGGCCGAGGGCTTTACCGATCTGGAAGAGGTCGCCTATGTCGAACAGGACGAGCTTTTGTCCATTGAAGGCGTGGATGAAGGCACCGCCGAGGAATTGCAGGCCCGCGCCCGCGACGTGCTGGAGGCCCGCGCCAAGGCCGCGCTGGAATCGGCGCGCGCTTTGGGGGCCGAAGACAGCCTGATCCAGTTCGAGGGCCTGACCCCACAGATGGTCGAGGCACTGGCCAAGGACGGCGTCAAGACGCTGGAGGATTTCGCCACCTGCGCCGACTGGGAACTGGCCGGCGGCTGGACCACGGTGGACGGGCAGCGCGTCAAGGATGACGGCCTGCTGGAACCCTTTGACATGTCGCTGGAAGAGGCGCAGACCCTTGTAATGACCGCCCGCGTGATGCTGGGCTGGGTCGATCCGGCCGAACTCGAACCCGATACGGTCGAGGACGGATCGGACACCGACGAGGAGGCCGGGGCGTGATGCCCCGGAGAGACGCGCTTGAGCCGCGGTGGACAACACAAGACCCACGATGAGCCCGAAAGGCGCTGCATCGTCACCGGCGAGGTGCAACCCAAGGTCGGGTTGATCCGATTCGTCGTTGGACCAGACGGTCTGATCATTCCGGACCTTGCCGAAAAGCTGCCGGGACGGGGGATTTGGGTCGAGGCACAGGCTGCCTCGATCGACAAGGCCGCCCGCAAGGGACTGTTCTCGCGCGCTGCAAAGGCGCAGGTCTCGGTGCCAGACGGGCTGGCCGCGATGGTCGAGGCCGGACTGGCCCGGCGGGTGGTGGAACTGGTCTCGCTCGCCCGGAAATCGGGCAAGGCGGTGGCCGGGTTTGAAAAGGTGAAAGGTTGGCTGGCTGAAAGCAGGGCAAAGGTACTGCTGCAGGCCAGCGACGGTTCGGAACGCGGCAAGGGCAAACTGTGGACGCCGACTGGCGGGCGCTGGTTCGGCTGCCTGACCGCGGCAGAATTGGGTTTGTCCTTCGGGCGC
>NZ_JBKEBL010000247.1:0-1972 GCF_047973135.1 Paracoccus sp. (in: a-proteobacteria) | reverse complement strand
GTCCCGCCGAAATGCACATCCGCGCCGCCGGCCTTGACGATCACCTGCCCCGCGCCAAGCGCAAGATAGCGCGCCAGCGTCGCCTGCGGATCGGCATCGCCAAAGAACTCGCGTTCGTCGTCAAAGCTGGGCAGCATGATATCGGCCGCCGCCGCCGCCACCTCGATCTGATGGCACATGGTCGGGATATCGGGCCAGAGGCGCGGGCGCAGGTTGGAATCGAATACGATCAGTGTGCCGGTCGCGCGCGCCTGGGCCAGGGCGGCCATCAGCGCCTCGCGCCCCCGAGCGGACAGGATCGCCAGCGTGATCCCCGACAGATAGGCGATGCGTGCGCCTTTCAGCGCCTCGCGCAGCGCCGCAGGATCGTCGGCCAGCCGTTTTGCCGCCGAATTGTCGCGCCAATAGGAAAAGCTGCGCTCGCCATCCTTCAGCGAGATGGCGTAAAGTCCGATTTCGTGCTGCGGATCTGGCAGGACATGGGTGGCGTCGATTCCCTCGGCCACCAGAAAATCGATCATCTTGCGCGAAAATTCACCGGTTCCGACGCGGGACAGATAGCCGATGCGCCAGTCGGCGGGCAACACGCGGCGCAGATACCAGGCGGTGTTCAGTGTGTCGCCCGCCACCCCAAGTTTCCACAGATCCCCCGATCCGGCCTGCGACAGCTCGACCATGGCCTCGCCAATCGAAATGATGCGTTTCTGCGTCATGCGCCCCTCTGATATGCTTGCGCGGACCGAACCGATCGACCGGCACGCAACTGGATAGCCCGGTTGCCGGCCACAGCCAAGATCGCCAATAGGTCAGGCCCGCCGTCCGCAGAGGCCTGTGGTGTTTGCAGGGCGGGATTCGCCGCCCGCCCCGCAGGTGCCGGATACTCAGCGCAGGGTTTGCCCTGCCGCGTCAAAGGCATGGGCCTTGTCCGGCTGGATGCTGATCCCCAGTGTGTCGCCCGCCCGCAGTGGCACATGGCCGTGCTGGCGGACCATCAGCGGGCCAACACCCTCGACCTGTGCAAGGATGTTCGTGTCCGAACCCAGATGTTCCACCACATCCGCAAGCCCGTTCATCTGCCCCTGATCCGGCGCGGTCACGTCCAGATGTTCGGGGCGCAGGCCCAGTTCGGTCACACTTGCCGCCGCCTTCCCCGGCAGCGCGATCTCGACCCCGTTGCCCAGCCGGGCACCGCCCGGCGAGGCCGTCGCGGCCACCACGTTCATCGTGGGCGAGCCGATGAACTGCGCGACAAAGCGGTTGGCCGGGGTCTCGTACAGTTCCAGCGGTGTTCCGACCTGCTGGATCACGCCCGCGCTCAGCACCACGATGCGGTCGGCAAGCGTCAGTGCCTCGACCTGATCATGGGTGACATAGACCATCGTCGCCCCCAGACGGCGGTGCAGGCGGGCGATCTCCATCCGCATCTCGACCCGCAGCGCGGCGTCCAGATTGGAGAGGGGTTCGTCGAACAAAAACGCCTTGGGCTTGCGCACGATGGCGCGGCCCATCGCCACGCGCTGCCGCTGGCCGCCCGACAGCGCCTTGGGCAGCCGGTCCACCAGCGCGTCCAGGCCAAGGGTCTGCGCCGCCGCCGCGACCTTGCTGCGCCGTTCTTCGGCGGGGGCACCGCGGATTTCCATGGAAAAGCCCATGTTCCGCATCACATCCATATGCGGGTACAGCGCATAGGACTGGAACACCATGGCGATGTCACGGTCGCGGGGCGCGATGTCGTTCATGCGCGTCCCGTCGATGGACAGATCGCCGCCGCTGATCGGCTCCAGCCCGGCGATCATCCGCAGCAGCGTGGACTTGCCGCAGCCCGACGGCCCGACCAGCACGATGAATTCGCCATCCTCCATGGTCAGGTTGATGTCGCGCAATACCTCGGTCGAGCCGTAACGCTTGGCCACGCCGTTCAGATCAAGTCTGGCCATCCTCTATCCTTTCACCGCGCCAGAGGTCAGCCCCT
>NZ_JBKEBL010000265.1:0-11774 GCF_047973135.1 Paracoccus sp. (in: a-proteobacteria) | reverse complement strand
GTCCCGCCGAAATGCACATCCGCGCCGCCGGCCTTGACGATCACCTGCCCCGCGCCAAGCGCAAGATAGCGCGCCAGCGTCGCCTGCGGATCGGCATCGCCAAAGAACTCGCGTTCGTCGTCAAAGCTGGGCAGCATGATATCGGCCGCCGCCGCCGCCACCTCGATCTGATGGCACATGGTCGGGATATCGGGCCAGAGGCGCGGGCGCAGGTTGGAATCGAATACGATCAGTGTGCCGGTCGCGCGCGCTTCGGCCAGAGCGACCATCAGCGCCTCGCGCCCCCGAGCGGACAGGATCGCCAGCGTGATCCCCGACAGATAGGCGATGCGTGCGCCTTTCAGCGCCTCGCGCAGCGCCGCGGGATCGTCGGCCAGCCGTTTTGCCGCCGAATTGTCGCGCCAATAGGAAAAGCTGCGCTCGCCATCCTTCAGCGAGATGGCGTAAAGTCCGATTTCGTGCTGCGGATCTGGCAGGACATGGGTGGCGTCGATTCCCTCGGCCACCAGAAAATCGATCATCTTGCGCGAAAACTCACCGGTTCCGACGCGGGACAGATAGCCGACATGCCAGTCGGCGGGCAACACGCGGCGCAGATACCAGGCGGTGTTCAGTGTGTCGCCCGCCACCCCAAGTTTCCACAGATCCCCCGATCCGGTCTGCGACAGCTCGACCATGGCCTCGCCAATCGAAATGATGCGTTTCTGCGTCATGCGCCCCTCTGATATGCTTGCGCGTGCCGGACCGACCGTCCGGCACGCCACTGGATAGCGCGGTTGCAGGCCGCAGCCAAGATAGCCAACGGGTCAGCGCAGGCTTTGCCCCGCCGCATCGAAAGCATGGGCCTTGTCCGGCTGGATGCGGATGCCCAGCCGGTCGCCCGCTCGCAGCGGCACATGGCCATGCTGACGGATCATCAGCGCACCGATCCCGTCAACCTGGGCAAGGATGTTCGTGTCCGAACCCAGATGTTCCACCACATCCGCAAGCCCGTTCATCTGCCCCTGATCCGGCGCGGTCACATCCAGATGTTCGGGGCGCAGGCCCAGTTCGGTCACACTTGCCGCCGCCTTCCCCGGCAGCGCGATGTCGACCCCGTTGCCCAGCCGGGCACCGCCCGGCGAGGCCGTCGCGGCCACCACGTTCATCGTGGGAGAGCCGATGAACTGCGCGACAAAGCGGTTGGCCGGGGTTTCGTACAGTTCCAGTGGTGTTCCGACCTGCTGGATCACGCCTGCGCTCAGTACCACGATGCGGTCGGCAAGCGTCAGTGCCTCGACCTGATCATGGGTGACATAGACCATCGTCGCCCCCAGACGGCGGTGCAGGCGGGCGATCTCCATCCGCATCTCGACCCGCAGCGCGGCGTCCAGATTGGAGAGGGGTTCGTCGAACAAAAACGCCTTGGGCTTGCGCACGATGGCGCGGCCCATCGCCACGCGCTGCCGCTGGCCACCCGACAGCGCCTTGGGCAGCCGGTCCACCAGCGCGTCCAGGCCAAGGGTCTGCGCCGCCGCCGCGACCTTGCTGCGCCGTTCTTCGGTGGGGGCACCGCGGATTTCCATGGAAAAGCCCATGTTCCGCATCACATCCATATGCGGGTACAGCGCATAGGACTGGAACACCATGGCGATGTCACGGTCGCGGGGCGCGATGTCGTTCATGCGCGTCCCGTCGATGGACAGATCGCCGCCGCTGATCGGCTCCAGCCCGGCGATCATGCGCAACAGCGTGGACTTGCCGCAGCCCGACGGCCCGACCAGCACGATGAATTCGCCATCCTCCATGGTCAGGTTGATGTCGCGCAATACCTCGGTCGAGCCGTAACGCTTGGCCACGCCGTTCAGATCAAGTCTGGCCATCCTCTATCCTTTCACCGCGCCAGAGGTCAGCCCCTGGACCAGATATCGCTGGATGAACACGAAGAACAGGCAGGACGGCACCAGCGCCAGCACCCCGGCCGCCATCATCTGTCCCCAGTCCACCGAGAATTTCGAAACAAAGGTCAACAGCCCGACCGGGAAGGTCATGGCGTCATTGCTGCGGATCAGCATCAGCGCGAACAGCACCTCGCTCCACGCGGCGGTAAAGACAAAGCCCAGTGTCGCCCCCAGTCCGGGCAGGGTCAGGGGCATGATCACCTTGCGCAGCGCCTGAAACCGGGTGCAGCCATCCATCATCGCCGCCTCTTCCAGATCCTTGGGGATGCCGTCGAAGAAGGATTGCATCAGGAAAGTCGCGAAGGGGATGTTGAAGGCCGTATAGACAAGGATCAGACTGGTCAGCGAATTAAGCAGCCCCATCGCTGCCACGATCTTGTAGATCGGCGCGATGATCATCAGCAGCGGAAACATCTGCGTCAGCAGCATCAGCGCGATGACCACCCGCTTGCCGCCGAAATCAAAGCGCGAAAAGGCATAGCCTGCCGCCGCCGCGATAAAGGTGGTCGCCGCCGCCGTCAGCAACGACACGATCAGCGAGTTGCGGAAAAAGCGCAGGAAATCGGACTGCCAGATCACCGTCTGGAAATTGCCCATTGTCATCCGCGAGGGCCACATGGCAGTGCCCTCGGTATAGATAAGCTGATCCGGCGTAACGGCGATCTTGATCAGCCAGTACAGCGGGAACAGCGCGAAGATCAGGTAAAAGGCGATCGCCGCGATCTTGCCGATACCCGCCAGCCGGTTGGGATTGCGTCGGGTCATGGCTATACCTTCACCAGCTTGCGCCGCAGGAACAGGACGAACACCGCGTAAAGGAACAGGATCAGCAGCAACGCCACCGCAATGGTCGAGGCATAGCCGAAATCCAGCTTCTTGAAGGCGGTCGTGAAAATATAGGTGGACAGGATCTGCGATGAATTGGCCGGTCCGCCTCCGGTCATGATAAAGATCAGATCGGCGAAATTCGCGATCCAGATCGTGCGCAGCATCACCGTGATCGCAATCATCGGCGCAAGGAAGGGCAGGGTGATCTTGGTAAAGCTCTGCCAGCGGCTTGCGCCGTCGATCTCGGCCGCCTCGTACAGATCGGATGGAATGGATTGCAGCGCCGCAAGCAGGGTGATGGCAAAGAAGGGAACGCCGTACCAGATATTCGCGGCAACCGGCCCCCAGATCGCCAGATCGGGATCGCCAAGGATGTTATAGGGTTCCGACAACAGCCCAAGCCCGGCCATCCAGTGCGGCAACGGCCCGATGGTCGGGTTGAACAGCCATGCCCAGACCAGTGCGCTAAGGAAGGTCGGCACCGCCCAGGGCAGGAAAACCAGCGCCTGAAACAGCCGCTTGCCCGCGAAATGCGTGTTCAGCAGCATCGCCAGCCCAAGGCCCAGGAAGAACTGAAAGAACAGCGAGCCAAAGGTCCAGACCAGCGTGTTTTCCAGCGACATCCAGAATTTCGCATCGCGCCACAATGCGATGTAATTCGCCAGCCCGACAAATTCGGCGTTTTTCGGGCGCAGCAGCATCATGCTCTGGAAGGAATAGGAAATCCCCATGACCAGAGGCACCAGCATGACCAGGGCGATCAGCAGGATCGCGGGGGTCAGGTACATGTAAGGTTCGACCAGATAGGTCCAGTAAAGCGAACGCCGCGCCCGGACCTCTCCGGGCGCGCGCCTGTGCTGTCGGCTCACTGCCGGGCTTTCCAGGCTGTGTATTCGTCGGTCAGAAAGACCGCCCATTCATCGGCCAGCTCTTGCGCGGTTTTCTGGCCCAGCAACGCCTCTTGCGCGCTGTCCTTCAGCAGGGTCGAGTTGAAATAGCCCCACTGTTCCAGATAGGTCGGCATGATGGTCGGGACATAGGCGTCCGAGTTCAGTTCCTGAAACCAGCCGCTGAATTGTTCGGTCTGGAAGAACGGATCGCGGTCGGCACCCTGATGGATGGGGATCACGCCGACCCGCTTGGCCCATGCGGCATTGGATTCCGGCGTGGACAGCCAGGCGACCAGCTTCCAGGCGTCATCCGCGTGGGCGGTGCTGTCAAAGACTGACCAGCCGGCAAAGCCCATGGTCGGGAATGCCTTGCCCTCGGGGCCAAGCGGCATCGGGATCACCGCGAAATCCTCGGCCGGCATACGTTCGGCAATGGCGATCAGAGCGTCGGGATCCTGATCGAGGAAAGCGCAGGTGCCGGAATAAAAGCCCGCCACGATCTCGTTGAAGCCCCAGTTGACCGAATCCTTGGGCGCATAGCCTTTCTGGTAAATGTCCAGCAGGAACTGGATCCCCGCGACCGAGCCGGGTTCGTTGATGCGGCTTTGCCCGTCCGCGGTGAAAAATTCATTCGTGCCGTTCATCGTCGCGGCCATCATGATCCAGCCATTCGTGGCACCCGGCCCGCCGCGCAGGCAATAGCCGTATTTGCCGTCCAGCCCGGACACGGCCTCGGCGGCGGCCATGAACTCATCCATGGTTTTGGGCGGTTCGGCCACGCCTGCCTCGGCCAGCAGCTTTTTGTTGTAAAACATCGCCCGCAGGTAAAAACCGTAAGGGATCATGGTCATCTTGCCATTGGCCAGCTTGCCCATGTCCATGGTCTTGGATGTCAGTGTCGCGCCATGTTCCCAGCCGGCGATCCGGTCATCCAGCGGCATCAACTGATCGGCGTAAAGCGCCTGCCATGTGTCGGGCATCTCGATCACGTCGGGCACGTCGCCGCCCGCGATCATCGTGGCCACGGTCTCGAACGCCTGCCCCCACGGGACCGAGACGATCTCGACATCGATACCGGGATTGGCGGCCTTGAAGCCGTCCACCATGGATTGCAGCGTCACAGTCCGGTCGGGGCTGGTGATCACCTCGACCAGTTTCAGCGTCTCGGCATTCGCTGCGCCACCCGTCAGCAGGGCCAGCAGCCCTGCGGTCGTTATCAACTTTCTCATTCTCTACTCTCCCTTGGTCACTTTTTCAGATTCTGCTTTGCTGCAAGGCGGTCTCGAAATCCGCCCACAGATCTTCTGCCGCCTCAAGCCCCAGGCTGAGCCGCACCAGATTCGGCGATACGCCGAATGTCCGCATCGAATTGAACTCTCCGGCCTGCGCCAACCCCACCCCGGCGGGCAGGATCAGGCTTTCGAAGCCGCCCCAACTGACGCCCAGACGAAAATGCCGCAAGGTGTCGGCCAGCACCGGAATCCGCACGCTGTCGTCAAATTCCACCGAGAACAGCCCAGACCGGCCCGTCAGCCCCGGCGTCGAATTTGCCCCCGGCGCATTCACCCGCCGTACGAAGGGCAGTGCCGCCAGCCGGTCCACGAACATGCCCGCCGTGGCGTGATGCTGTTTCATCCGGGGAACCAGCGTGCGCAGGCCCCGCATCAGCAGAAACGCCTCGAACGGGGCCAGCTTGGCCCCGAACAGCGGCAGGGTCAGATCGCGCAGCGCGGCGATATGCGCATCCGATCCGACGACGACCCCGGCCACCGTATCCGAATGGCCCGAGATATATTTCGACGCCGAATGGATCACGATGTCGATGCCCGATTCGATGGGACGCTGAAACACCGGCGTGGCCCAGGAATTGTCGATCATGGTGATGGTGCCATGCCGCCGGGCATGGGTCGCGACCTTGGGCAGGTTCAGCACCTGAAACACCACCGAGGTCGGGCTTTCCAGATAGGCCACCTTCACCCCGCGCAGCAGATCGGCATCATCCTCGAATGCGGATGGCGGATGATAGCTGACGTCGATGCCAAAGGGGCGCAGGATCCTCTCCATGAAGCGATAGCTGTCGGGATAAACATGTTCGACGCAGGCCACCCGGTCGCCGGGGCGCAGGAACGCCATCAGCGCCGCCGAAATCGCCCCCATCCCCGAGGCGAAACCAACGCCCGCCCCGGCCCCTTCGGCCCGCGCCATCATCTGTTCGAAAGCGGCGACGGTGGGGTTCTGCACGCGGGTATAGATGGCCTGATCGCTGCGCCCGGCCATGCGGTCCTCGAAGTCCTGAAAACTGTCGAAGGCGAAAAGCGAGGTCTGATAGATCGGCGGCGTGATCGAGCCGCCTTGCCCCGGATCGACAGAGGCAAGCAAGGTCGCCAGTTCGGGGCGTTCGGATTCAGACATTTGGTCCTCGTGTCATTTCGGCTGCGGTATGCAGCACGTCGTCCAGAATACGGGTGATGGCCCTGACCGCGCCGGGTTCGTTGCCCTCGACGATGGCCAGGGCCAGGGTGCGATGCAGCGGGATCGTCGCATGGCCAAGCTGCGGCTGGTTGAAGGGCGCGTCGTAAATGTCGTGAAAGCCGCGATAAAGCTGATCGATCATCTTGCCGAACAGCGGGTTGCCTGTCGCCCGGTGCGTCGCCTCGTGAAAGCGGTAATCGGCCGGGCGCCAGTCGCCGCCCGCCTCATAGACTGCCATCAGCTCGGTCATGCGCTGCATGATCAGCCCCTGCACCGCCTGGCCCGAGGCCCGCGCCGCCAGCCGCACCGCCTCGATCTCAAGCGGGCGGCGAACCTCCAGCATGCGTTGCAGGCTGTCGGCCTCAAGCCGCACGGTCAGCGGCAGATGCACCGAGCGGGTGGTGATTTCGGTGACGATGCGCGTCCCCGCCCCCTTGTTGCGGGCGATGATGCCAAGCGATTCCCATTGCCGCAGCGCTTCGCGCACGGTGGACCGGCCCAGACCAAAGCGCCGCGCCAGTTCGACCTCGGGGGGCAGGCGGTCGCCGACGCCCAGCCCCTCGGCCTCGACCATCTCGGCCAGCAGCCGCACGACCTCGCGCGATTTCGGCGGGCCATTGTCGGGCGATGAGGCGGCGATTCGGGGCATGATGTTTCGGGGTTCGGAAAAGCGACTCGTCCGCCATCCTGAATTATGTCTGACAATGCGTCAACTATGTCCGACATAATCGCGGCAATCACCCTGCGCCGCCGCTGCCGGGCGCATAGCGCATGAAGGCGAAGCCGCGGCCATCAGGGGACCAGCAAGGGGTGTTGATCGTGCCCTGACCGCCGAACAGATCGACAAGCCTGCGCCGCTCTGCCCCGTCCGGTCGCATCACCCACAGCGACACGTCCAGATCGCGCGGATGCCCCAGGGTTCCTGGCGGATAGGCCAGATACAGCACATGCCCCCCGCAGGGCGAGGGATGCGGGAACCAGTTCACATTGCCATCGCGAAAGACCGGCGCGGCGCCGCTGCCATCCGCCGCCATCCGCCAGATCTGCGCGTGCCCCGTCGCATCCGAGTTGAACCAGATGAACCGCCCGCAGGCCGAGAAATCCGGCCCGTCGTGATGCGCGATACCGGGGGTCAGCACCTGCTCGGTGCGGCTTGCCAGATCCAGCGTCGCAATCCGGACCACCCGGTCGCCGCCCCGCGCGCAGGCATAGGCGATCCGCCCGCCGCTGGCCCCGTGCCACCAGCTTGGCCTTTGGGGCAACAGCTCGCGCGGGCCATCGGGATCAACGGCATAGATGCCCGATCCCTGCCCGTCATGGCAGGAAAAGACGATCCGGCCGTCCGGCAGAAAGCCGTGATCGTTGTTGCAGCGCGTCAGCCCGCCCGTGTCGATGGCGTGCAGCCCTTGCCCGTCCGCGCGCCACAGCCGCCCCTCGGCATTGACCAGAAACCAGCCCTCGGGATGCCAGTTCGGGGCCTCGATCAGCCGGTCGCTGCGCAGCACCACCCGCAGCGCGCCGGTCACGGGATCGCAGATCTCAAGCGAGGATCGCCAGCCCATGCTCAGCCCGCCTCGATGATGGGCGGCGGCGGGCCACCCTTGTCGGCTGCGGGCCGCGCGCCCCGCAGCAGCCAGATCCGCAGCCCCAGCACGGCCAGCACCGCGCAGAAGATGCCAAGCTGATAGATCAGCGCATGGCGTATCGCGGCAGGATAATTGCCCGCCCCAGCGCCATGCAGATGCACGAAGAACAGGCTGGAAGTGGCGGCGATGCCGATGGCCGCGCCGACCTGCTGAAACGCCTGCATCGCCCCTGACCCGGCACCCGCATCATGGCCCGGCACCGCCTGCAACACCAACTGGAACAAAGGCGATATCCCCAGCCCCATCCCGAAACCGCAGAGCGCCAGCGGCAGGGTGATCACCCAGGCCGAAAAGGGCTGCGCCGGATACCCGGTCGCCTGACGCAGCAGCGCCGCGCCGATCAGCATCACCAGCGCCCCCGCCGCCATCCGCAGCGCCAGCCCGCGCGCCCCGAACCGCCCTGTCACATAGCTGCCCAGCATCACGCCAATGGGAAAAGGCGCGGTCGCCAGACCCGATTGCATCGGCGTCAGCCCGAACCCCGTCTGAAGATAGATCGCCAGCACCAGAAACAGCCCCGGCACCGCCGAGAAATGCATCATCACCATGACGATCCCCGACAGATATCCGCCATTGCGCATCAGCGAAACCGGCAGCAATTGCGCCCGCCCGGCCCGCGCCAGCCAGACCTGCCGCCAGACAAACAGTCCCCCCATCAGAGCCGCGCCCGCCAGCAAGGCGACGCACCACAGAGGCCAGCCCAGCATCGCGCCCTCGATCACCGGCAGCACGATCATCGTGGTCGCCGCGCCGAACAGCGCCATTCCCGGCCAGTCGATCCGCATCCCGCGATCCGAAGGCAGCGCCGGGATCAGCCGCAGCCCGGCCAGAATGACGAACAGCCCGAAAGGCAGGTTCACCAGAAAAATCGGCCGCCAGTCCAGCCCGGCAATATCCGCCGTGATAAGCGCGCCCCCCAGCAGCGGCCCCGTGACCGCACCAAGGCTGACGACCACCCCCGCCATCGCGAATGCACGGGCCTTCTGATCGGGCGGAAAGATCACATGCATGATCGCCATGACCTGCGGCACCATCATCGCGCCGCCGAGCCCCTGAACGGCGCGCGCGGCAATCAGCGCCTCCATTCCCGGCGCGAAACCGCACAGCGCCGAGGCCAGTGTGAACAGCCCCACCCCGGTCAGGAACATCCGCCTGCGCCCCAGCTTGTCGCCAAACCGGCCAAAGGGCAGCAGTCCGGCGGCAAAGGCCAGCACATAGGCGGCCGATACCCACTCGATCTGATTGGCCGAGGCACCAAGGTTGCGCTGGATCGAGGGCAGCGCCACATTGACGATGCTGACATCGATCAGGTTCATGAAATTCCCCATCAACAGCAGCGCGGTCGCCGCCCACGGGCTGAAATCGCGGATCGGGCTGCCAGTCATCTGTGAACCTGTCCTGGCGCGATAGAGCCTGACGACTTTCTTCTGATTATGTTGTCAGGCTATAACCATTTGAATTTACGCTGATGTTGCGCCAATTTGATGATCAAATTGGCTTCCGCCAGCTTTACTGAACAAATCTTCCGCCGCGCAGGTTCCGGCGGGCGGCCTGGTCCGCGCCTCAGGCAATGACGACAAGCCCGACCGAGCCAAAGGCCGCACGCAGGACGGGATGATCCGCCCGGATATGGGTCGCCCCGAAATTGCGCGCGACCAGCCCCTGCAACATTGCCCGCCGCAGCGGATCGGCGGGAAGGTCCGCCGTTTCGGCACCGGGGGCCAGCCCCACGGCAGGTACAGTCACAACCACGGCATCGCCGGGCACGCCCTCGTGCCAGACCAGCACCTCGCGCATGTCGCGGCCGGCAAAGCTGCGGCGCAGGCTGTTGGGGCTGTCCCCCGCATCGCCCGGCACCCGCAGCCCCTTGACCTTGCCGCCCAGATGCACCCCGCCGCTTTCACGCCACAGATCTGTTACCGACATGATGGCCAAAGCCGTGCCGCACGTGTCACGCAGGGCGATATCGTCACCCGGAGCTATTCGCGTGGCGAAATCTTCGTTTACCTTCAGCGTCACAGGGACAGGCCAGTGGGCACCGGAACACAGGCGCATCCCCTGTGCCACGCTTTCGGCATCCGCCTGCGCCATGAATCCCTTCAGCGGAAAGAACCCGCCATTCATCAGCAGCGTCAGATCGCCAAGCTGCGCCGGATTCAGCACCCATCCCGGCAACGAAACGGCCTCGTCCCGCAGCCTGTCGGCGGCTTCGGGCGAGACGAACAGCTCGGGGATCGGGATCTGGTTCACCGGGCGCATGCGTTTCCCCCTTTTGGCCTCGCCCCGACATAACCTCGCGCCGCAGCACGATCAACCACCGCCAACCCGCCCCCGACCGCCGCGGGACGCAATCTTGCGGGGGTGACGCCGCAGCAGGCTTGCCGGAAACGTCCGGCAGGGCCCCTGGGTGCCGCGCAAGCGGCGTCCCGGCATGAGGGCCACGTGTTTCCCGTGGTTTGGCCGCGTTCGGGCCTTGACGCACTGGCGGGAATAGGGCAATAGCGCCGCATCGCATTCGATCCGCAAGAATCGGTTGCCATTGCCGAGGCCGCCCGCAAAGGGGGCGGCCTTGCGATTTTATACGGTTCGATGCTGGCGGTATATGGTGTGTTGTCAGCCTCTCAACTGGAACTCCCCGTTCAGAGGGATGACATATGCAAAGCCAAAACATCCGAATCCGGCTGAAGGCGTTTGACTATCGTGTGCTGGATGCCAGCACGCAAGAGATCGTCAACACGGCCAAGCGCACCGGCGCGACGGTTCGCGGCCCGATTCCGCTGCCGAACAAGATCGAGAAATTCACCGTTCTGCGTGGCCCCCATATCGACAAGAAAAGCCGTGACCAGTGGGAAATCCGCACCCACAAGCGTCTGCTGGACATCGTCGATCCGACGCCGCAGACCGTTGACGCGCTGATGAAGCTCGACCTCGCCGCAGGCGTGGATGTCGAGATCAAGGTCTAAGGAGGCAGCCCCATGTTGCGTACTGGTGTTATCGCCAAGAAACTGGGCATGACGCGTCTGTTCCTGGACGATGGTCGTCAGGTTCCCGTGACCGTCCTGCAACTGGACAATCTTCAGGTCGTGGATCAGCGCACGGTCGAGCGTGACGGCTATACCGCCGTTCAGCTTGGCGCGGGCAGCGCCAAGGCCAAGCGGACCACCGCCGCGATGCGCGGTCATTTCGCACAGGCCAATGTCGCGCCCAAGCGCAAGATCGCGGAATTCCGCGTGGCTGCGGAAAACCTGATCAAGGTCGGCGAGGAAATCACGGCTGACCACTATTTTGCGGGTCAGTTCGTGGATGTCGCGGGCACCTCGATCGGCAAGGGTTTCGCGGGTGCGATGAAGCGGCACAATTTCGGCGGTCTGCGCGCCAGCCACGGTGTGTCGATCAGCCACCGCTCGCACGGCTCGACCGGTCAGTGTCAGGATCCGGGCAAGGTGTTCAAGGGCAAGAAGATGGCCGGTCATCTGGGGGCCGTGCGCGTCACCACCCAGAACCTGCAGGTTGTCCGCACCGATGCTGATCGTGGTCTGATCATGGTCAAGGGTTCGGTTCCCGGCTCGAAAGGTGGCTGGGTCACGATCAAGGACGCCGTCAAGAAGGCGACGCCTGAAAACGTGATCTACCCCGCCGCGCTGCGTTCGGCCGCTGCCGAAGCCAAGCGGATGGCCGAAGAAGCCGCCGCCGCCGCCGCCGCCGAGGAAGAAGCCGCCCGCAAGGCCGCTGCCGAGGCCGAAGCCGCCGCGCAGGCCGCCGCCGAAGCCGAGGCCAAGGCCTCGATCGAGGCTGACAAGGCCGCCGAAGGCGATGCTGCGCCCGAAGGAGAAGACAAATGAAACGCGGTGTGATCACGCTCGAAGCCGGCAAGGCCGGCGATATCGAACTGAGCGATGACATCTTCGGGCTTGAGCCGCGTGCGGACCTGCTGCATCGCGTCGTGCGCTGGCAGCGTGCGAAGGCGCAGGCAGGCACCCATTCGGTGCTGGGCAAGT
>NZ_JBKEBL010000091.1:0-13380 GCF_047973135.1 Paracoccus sp. (in: a-proteobacteria) | reverse complement strand
TGCGCGTCGGCGATCGCGTCGAGCGCCAGCCAGCCGATATTGTGTCGGGTGAAATCGTAGCGCGAGCCGGGATTGCCTAGGCCGACCAACAGCTTCATCGCATGTTCCCCGGTTTCGCGCGGGGCCGCGCCGCCGGGGCGGCGCGGCTGTTTTTCTTATTCGGCGTCGCCGGACGTCTCTTCGCCGCCCTCGGCCTCTTCGCCCTCGGCGGTCTCCTCGTCCTCGGAGAGGAGCTTGGACGGCGCGGCGAGGGTGGCGATGGCGAAGTCGCGGCCCTGGATCACGGTGGTGACGCCCTTGGGCAGGGTGATCTTCGAGATCGAGATCGTGTCGCCGATCTCCAGCCCGGTCAGGTCGACCTCCAGGTGATCCGGAATCGCGCCCGCGAGCACTTTCAGTTCGACCTCATGCCGCACGACGGTCAGCACGCCGCCCTTGCGCAGGCCGGGGCACTCCTCCTCGTTCACGAAGTGAACCGGAATGAACAGGTTGATCCGCGACTTCTCGGTCAGGCGCAGGAAGTCCGCGTGGATCGGGACGTCGCGGACCACGTCGCGCTGCACGTCGCGGCAGATCACGCGGGTGTCCTTGCCGTCGACCTTCACGTTGTAGAGAGTCGACTTGAACTGGCCCTTCTTCAGGACCTTCAGGAATTCGTTGAACTTGATGCCGATGTGCTGCGGGGCGTCCTTGCCGCCGTAGATCACCGCGGGCACGAGACCGTCTCGGCGCGTGGTCCGGGCGGCGCCCTTGCCGACCCCCTCGCGCGACACGGCCTCAAGCATTGGCAATGTTTTCGCCATGACTTTCATCCTTTTCCGTCGCTGGTTCGGCGAACGACAGGTCCGCCGAAGGCGCGGCGTATACGCCGCTTTCGCCGAAAAGGAAAGCGAGGCGGCGGGAATCGTCGCCTCGCCCCGGGTGGTTACAGCAAGGAGCCGGCGGGGAACCGCCGTCTCTGGACGCGTCCTCAGCCCAGTTCCCGCACATCCGTCAGCCGGCCGGTGATCGCCGCCGCCGCGGCCATGGCCGGGCTCATCAGATGGTTGCGGGCGCCGCGGCCTTGCCGGCCCTCGAAATTGCGGTTCGTGGTCGAGGCGCAGCGCTGTCCCGCCGAAAGCTGGTCGGGGTTCATGCCCAGGCACATCGAGCAGCCGGCGAAGCGCCAGTCGAAGCCGGCCTCGATCAGTTGCTGGGCGATGCCCTCCTCTTCCGCCTGCGCGCGCACGAGGCCGGAACCGGGCACGATCATCGCCAGCAGCCCGGACTTGACCTTGCGGCCCTTCATGATCCGGGCGACCTCGCGCAGATCCTCGATGCGGCCGTTGGTGCAGGAACCGATGAACACCGCGTCGATCTCGATGTCGGAGAGCTTCTGCCCCGCCGTCAGGCCCATATATTCCAGAGATCGCCGCGCGGCGGCCTGCTTTTGCGGCTCGAACGAGGCCGGGTCGGGCACTTCTCCGGTGATCGGCAGCACGTCCTCGGGGCTGGTGCCCCAGGTGACGACCGGCGCGATCTTGCCGGCGACGAGCGACACCACCTTGTCGAAATGGGCGTCATCGTCGGTATAGAGCTTGCGCCAGGCGTCGACGGCCATCTCCCAGGTCGCGCCCTTGGGCGCGCGCGGGCGACCGCGCAGATAGTCGAAGGTGACGTCGTCGGGCGCGATCAACCCGGCGCGGGCGCCGCCCTCGATGGCCATGTTGCAGACGGTCATGCGGCCTTCCATCGACAGCGCGCGAATCGCCTCGCCGCAATATTCGATGACATGGCCGGTGCCGCCGGCGGTGCCGGTCTCGCCGATGATGCTCAGCGTGATGTCCTTGGCGGTGACGCCGGGGGGCAGGGCGCCGTCGACCTGGACCTTCATGTTCTTGGATTTCTTCTGCACCAGCGTCTGGGTGGCGAGCACATGCTCGACCTCGGAGGTGCCGATGCCGTGCGCCAGCCCGCCGAAGGCGCCATGGGTGGCGGTGTGGCTGTCGCCGCACACGACGGTCATGCCGGGCTGGGTCAGCCCCTGTTCCGGCCCGATGATATGGACGATGCCCTGGCGGATGTCGTCGACGTCGAACAATTCGACGCCGAAATCCGCCGCGTTCTTGCGCAACGCCTCGACCTGGACGCGGCTGTCCTCGTCCTTGATCTCGACCAGCCGGTCGGCGGATGTCGGCACGTTGTGGTCCGGCACGGCCACGGTCGCTTCGGGCCGGCGCAGCTTGCGGCCGGTCATGCGCAGTCCCTCGAAGGCCTGCGGGCTGGTCACCTCGTGAACGAGATGCAGGTCGATATAAAGCAGGCAGGTTCCGTCCTCGGCCTCGTGCACGACGTGGTCGTCCCAGATCTTGTCGTAGAGGGTGCGTGGGGCGGACATGTGTCTCTCCTGGCAGAAGCGTAAACGCGCTTTTTTGACGCCCTGTCCGCCGGACCGCAAGTCGCTCTCGGTCGCCGAAGCGGCCGCGGAGGCCCGGTTCGGCGACTTTTTTTCTTCCGGCGCCTTCTGTCGGGCGCGCGGGCGCGGCATTTAGCGTTCATGCTGACGATCCGCGACATGAGTTTCTCGCTGGCGGGCAAGCCGCTGTTCGAATCCGCCTCCGCGCATGTGCCGAAAGGCGCGCGCGTGGGGTTGGTGGGGCGCAACGGAGTCGGGAAGTCGACCCTGTTCCGGCTGATCGAGGGCGCTTACACGCCCGATTCCGGCGACGTCCTCGTTCGCCCCGGCGCGCGAATCGGCGGCGTCGCGCAGGAGGCGCCTGGCGGGCCGGAGAGCCTGCTCGACGTGGTGCTGGCCGCCGATCGCGAGCGCGCGGCCCTGCTGGAGGAGGCCGAGTCCGCGACCGATCCGACCCGGATCGCCGAAATCCAGACCCGACTCGCCGATATCGGCGCGCATTCCGCCGAGGCGCGGGCGGCGACCATTCTCGCCGGGCTCGGCTTCGACGAATCGGCGCAACGGCGCGCCTGCGCGGAGTTCTCGGGCGGCTGGCGGATGCGGGTCGCGCTCGCCGGCGCGCTGTTCGCGGCGCCGGATCTGCTGCTGCTCGACGAGCCGACAAACTATCTCGATCTGGAGGGCGTCACCTGGCTGGAGAGCTATCTCGCCCGCTATCCGGCGACGATGATCGTGATCAGCCATGATCGCGGCCTGCTCAACCGGGCGGTCGATTCGACCTTGTCGATGGAGCGGCGCAAGCTCGACTTCGTCAACGCGCCCTTTGACGAGTTCGATCGGATGCGCCGGGAAAAGGCGGCGCATCTGGCCGCCGCGGCCGAAAAGCGCAAGGCCGAGCGTGCGCATATCCAGTCCTTCGTCGACCGCTTCCGGGCCAAGGCGAGCAAGGCTCGGCAGGCGCAGAGCCGCATCAAGATGCTGGAGCGGTTGCAACCGATCGAAACCCATGAGCAGGGGCCGGTGGCGCCTTTTCGTTTCCTCGCGCCGGTCGAACTGGCGCCGCCGCTGCTGGCGCTGGAGCGGGCGAGCGTGGGTTATGGCGACCGGACGATCCTGAGGGAGTTGTCGCTGCGGATCGATCCCGACGACCGGATCGCGCTGCTGGGCGCGAACGGGCAGGGCAAGTCGACGCTGGCCAAGCTGATCGCGGGGCGGCTCGCGCCCATGAGCGGAAGCCGCGCCGCCAGCCCGAAAATGAAGGTCGGTTTCTTCGCCCAGCATCAACTTGACGATTTGGTCGCGGGGGAGAGTCCGATTCGGCATGTCGCTCGCCTGAAGCCGGAGGAGCCGCCGGCCCGGCTCCGCGCGCGGCTGGCCGCGGCGGGCGTCGGCGCCGACATCGCCGATACGCCGGTCGAGAGGCTGTCGGGCGGGCAGAAGGCGCGGCTGCTGATGTGCCTGATGGCGCTCGACGCGCCGAATCTGTTGATCCTCGACGAGCCGACCAACCATCTCGACATGGAGAGCCGCGAGGCGCTGGCGCTGGCGTTGAACGATTACCCCGGAGCGGTGATCCTGATCAGCCACGATCCGTTCCTGGTCGAGGCGGTCGCCGATCGGCTCTGGCTGGTGCGCGACGGCGCGGCGCGCGGTTTCGATGGCGACATGGAGGATTACCGCCGGCTGTTGCTGTCGGAGCGGGGTGGCGGCGAGCCGGCGCGGCCGAAGGCCCCCTCCGCGCGCCGGACCAACGCGGAGAGGCGTCGCGACCTCGCGCCGCTAAAGGCGGAGGCGGCCGCCTGCGAGGCGCGGATCGAGAAGCTGGAGGAAATGCGGGCCCAGGTGGACGCTCTCCTGGCCGACCCTGGACTTTACACCGCCGAGGACCCGGCCAGGTTCGAGGAGTTGTCGCGAAAACGCGACGAGATCTCGCGCGGCCTCGCTCGCGCCGAGGCGCTCTGGGAAACTGCGTTGGAGCGGCTGGAGGCGGCGGTTTGAACCGCTCCGGGATTTCCGGAGGCTCCTATCTGTAAGGCTTTGCTAACCTATTAGCCTTTCATTATGGTCTCGCATGAAGAGCCGTGCGGAGAGATAGGCCATGCGCGGGCGTTTTGTCGTGCATCTGGCGCGTCGAGCGAAGCGAGCAAGGCGGTGGCGGACATTGGCGTTGAGGCTCTCCAGCTTTTGCGTGAGTGACTTGCCGGTGAAATGCGCGCCCTGCGGCAAGACGGCGGCACAGGAGGCGTAGTCATCCGTGAAGGTGATCTTGCCCTTCGCCTCAGGGAAGACCTTGAGGAAATCCTTCAGGTCTTCGGCTCCACGGCCGCCCAGATGAACGCCGAGGATGCGTCCGCTGAAATAGCGCAGCGATATCCAGAGCCGGCAGGTGCTTTTTGGGCGTGAATGAAATCGCATCTCATCGATCATGGCGATCTTCGGCGGCGGCCCGGGCTTGCGGGCGCGCTTGACCTCCTCGCCGAAAGTCCGGATCCACATGAGCACGGTCACGTTCGAGACCTTGAGGACGCGCCCGATCGCCCGGAACCCCATGCCCTCTAGGTAGAGCTGCAACGCAAGCCGCTTCATTTCCGGCGGCTTTCCGTGTGGCGTGCTGCGCGTATATTTGCAGCCGCATCCCTTGCACAGCCAGCGTTGCTTACCACCGATGAACCCGGCCTTGCGCCGGTCTGGCGAATGACATTTCGGACACTGCATCTCTCTGCCTCATCTTTTTGACGCAGAGCATAGCGGAAACCCGCAGGAAAGGCTATAAAATTAGCAAAGCCTGCGTGGTCTGGATTCGTGGCCTATATAGCCTGACGACTTTATTCTGACTATATTGTCAGGCTATAACCATTTGATTTTACGCTGATGCTGCGCCAATTTGATGATCAAATCGGCTTCCGTCAGCTATAATGTCGTGCCCGGCCACTCGCCTGCCGCAACCAGCGCGTGAACCTCGGCGGTCAGGAAGCTGGCAAAACGGCTTGTCAGGCGAGAACCGGGCCGGTTTAGCGGCGTCATCAGGATCAGGGTGCGGTCGATGGCGCGCCGGACGATGGGGCGCGCGATCAACCGACCGCCGCGGATCTGGTTGATCACGCTGACAAGCGGCAGGATGGTGCTGCCCAGTCCGCTTTCGACAAAGGCAAGCATGGTCGGCAAGATGTCGATTTCAAGCACGACGTTCAGGTCAATCCGCTCTTCCAGCGAAATGGCGTCGATACGGCCTCGCAGCCCGTGTTCCGGATTGGGCAGGATCAGCGGCTGCCCGAACGCGTCATGCAGTGGGATCGGCACGCCGTCGCGCACAGCAGTCGCCGCAGCGGATTGAATCAGGAAAAGCTGTTCTATGATAATGGGTTGTGACTTGATAGATGGCGATTTCTGTCCCTCATAGGCAACCCCCAGATCAATCTTTCCACGCAACAACCAGTCCTGCACATGCCCGCTGAACCCCGAGATAACCCGCAGCTTCACATCCGGAAACACCTCCATACTGCGCCGGATCAGATGGGTGGCAAGGATTTCGGACACAGTGGGCGGCAGGCCAAGCGTCACGGTGCCCGACAGCGGCGCGCGGTTGCCGGATATGTCCCCGGCCATGTCCTCGACATCCTCAAGGATGACCCTGGCGCGTCGGGCCAGCCGGATCCCCTCTTCCGTGGGCATCACACCCCGCCCATGGCGGCGCAGCAGCGGCACGCCAAGCTCGTCCTCAAGCGCCTTTACCTGACGGCTGAGCGCAGGCTGGGCGATGTTCAAATGCTCGGCCGCGGCGGTGATGCTGTGCAGCTCGACCACCTGGATGAAGTTGCGTAACTGGCGAAAGTCCATTCATGTCTCATAGGCATGTCTGTTATGTGCATAATGCATTTGAATCATAGGTTCCAGTTCGCCAAGGTCGATCAACGGGGGAAACGGATCAAATCCGCAAGACATGTCAGCGACATCTGGGGGACACAAGCCACAGGAGGGACGGCTTGCCCAGGTTTTTCGATCAACCGGGAGGAATATATGAATACGGGATTCAAGCTCGGGGCTGCATTCTGCGGCCTCATGGCACTGGGCGTGCATGGTGTCTCGGCGCAGGATTTGCCGAAAACCATGATCTGGACGTCCTATGACGTGGGGTCGGCAGGCTATGCCGAGGCTTCGGCCATCGCCGACGCATTTGGCAAGAAATTCGGCACCCGCGTCCGGATCCAGCCGTCCGGCAGCGGCATCGGCCGGTTGCAGCCGTTGTTGCAGGGCCGCGCCGACTATGCGTTCCTCGCGACCGAGGCGTTTTTTCTGTCCGAAGGTGCCTATGATTTCGCCGTGCCCGAATGGGGGCCGCGCGATCTGCGTGCCATCGCGGGCCGTCCTGCCGGTATCACGCTGATCACAGCGGGGGATGCCGGTATCGACAGGGTCGAGGACGCGCGGGGAAAGCGCATCGCCTTTGTCGCCGGAAACCCCTCGGTCAACGTGAAATGCGAGGCGATTCTGGCCTTTGGCGGGCTGACGCTTGACGATGTCGAGGTGGTGACTTTCCCGACCTATGCGGCGGCCATGTCATCGATGACGCGCAACGAATCCGACGCGACCTGCACCACGCCCACGACCAGCCAGCTTTACGAACTGGCGGAAAGCCCGAGAGGCATCCACTATGCCCCGCTTGAGGCCGATAACGCGGCCGGCTGGGAGGGTCTGCTGAAGGTGCTGCCGATCATGGGGCCGTCCGATGAGGATGTCGCCGCCGGTCTGCCGGAAGGCGAAATCGCCAAGATGGCTGCCTATCGCTATCCGGTGATCACCACGACCGCCGACAAGACGCCGGACGAGGTCTATGCCTTCATCAAGGCGCTGGATGAAAGCTATGACCTGTACAAGGACGGTACGGCGACCATGACGCGCTGGACGCTGGACATGGCGGGCAAGCCTGCCATCGACGTTCCTTTCCACGAGGGCGCGGTCCGCTATCTGAAGGAAAAGGGCATCTGGACCGAAGACGATGAGGCCTGGAACCAGAAGCGGATCGCCCGTCTGGACGCGCTGATGACCGCATGGGATGAGTTCAAGGCACAGAATGACGGTCTGTCCGACGAAGCATTCGCCGAGGCATGGATGACCCGCCGCGCCGAGGTCATCGCCGGTCTGAACTGAACCGGATCACCGCGTTCTTCCGGCGCGGTCAGCGCCGGAACATCTGTTGCCTGACCGGGAAAAGACCATGGATTCTGACAAGACCCTTGACGCGGCACCCGCCGCCGCACCGCCCCCCGTCCACGGCAACGCGGCCATCCGCATCGTCGTCATGGCACTGGGGGCACTGGGCGTCGTGCTGGCGATCAACCAGCAATTCCTGCTGAACCTGTTCGGGTTTCAGCCATTGGGAAGTGCCTATCTTTACTATCTGATCGGCATTTTCCTGGCCCTTGCCTTTCTGACCCTGCCCGCCAGCACGATGCACCCGCAGCGGCTGGCCTGGCTGGATCCGATTCTTGCCGTCGCGGCGCTGGTCAGCGCCGGGTGGCTTGGGGCGCACGGGCTGGACATTATCCAGAAGGGCTGGGAATACGACGCGCCGCCGATGGCCGATCTGATGGCCTCGGTGCTGATCGTGCTGGTGCTTGAAGGCGTGCGCCGCGCGGGCGGAACGATCCTGCTGGCGACGGCGCTGCTGTTCGGATCCTATCCGCTTTACGCCGATTACATGCCCGGATTTCTGTGGGGCACGGAATATTCGCTGATCGGCACGGTTCGCGCGCATGTGCTGGGGGTAGAAGCGATCATCGGCATTCCCATGCAGGTCGTCGCCGAACTGGTGATCGGCTTTGTCATCTTCGGCGCGGTTCTGGTCGCGACGAAGGGCAGCGATTTCTTCATGGAACTGGCCTCGGCACTGCTGGGGCACAGCCGGGGCGGACCCGCCAAGGTGGCGGTGATGGGCTCGGGCATCCTGGGTTCGCTGTCGGGCAGCGTGATCTCGAACATCCTGACCTCGGGGCCGTTCTCGATACCGACGATGCGGCGCGTGGGCTATCCGGCCCACTATGCGGCAGCGGTTGAAGCCTGCGCCTCGACCGGTGCGACGCTGATGCCGCCGGTGATGGGCACCGTGGCCTTTGTGATGGCCTCGTTTCTGGGGGTGCAATATTCCAGCATCGTCATCGCCGCGATCATTCCCGCGCTGCTGTTTTATGTCGCGTTGCTGTTGCAGGTGGATATGTACGCCGCCCGGCGCGGCCTGCAAGGATTGGAGCGCAGCGAGCTGCCGGCGGTGTGGCCGGTGCTGAAATCGGGCTGGCCCTATCTTCTCAGCCTGGCCGTGCTGATCTTTGTGCTGATGGGACTGCGGATGGAGGCGCGCTCGCCCTATTACGCATCGGTGGTAATGCTGGCGGCGACCGCCTTCAACAAGGACACCCGCCTGACACTGGACCGGGCAAAGGCCCTGTTGCAGGACATTTCCGTGAACATCGCCAGCCTTGTCGCGGTGCTGGCCGGAATCGGCCTTGTGGTTGGCGGCCTGTCCTATACGGGCGTCGCGGGCGCGTTCTCGCGCGAATTGCTGTTGTATGCGGGCGGCAACACGGCGCTGATGCTGGTTGCCGGGGCCGTGACCAGCTTTGTCCTGGGCATGGGCATGACGGTGACGGCCTGCTATATCTTCCTGTCGATCCTGCTGGCACCCGCGCTGGTGCAGGCAGGGCTGAACCCGATCGCCAGCCACCTGTTCATCCTTTACTGGGGCATGCTGTCCTATATCACGCCTCCGGTCGCACTGGCTGCGATCACGGCGGCCAATGTCGCGGGGTCGAAACCGATGCAGACCGGGTTTCATGCCATGCGCCTTGGCATGCCGCTGTTCGTGCTGCCATTCATCTTCGTCTATGATCCGGCGCTGATCATGAACGGGACATGGTTGCAGATCCTCGAACGTGTCGTGCTGACCCTTGTGGCAATCTGGGCAATCACCTCGGCCTTCGAGGCATGGATCTATGGCGTCGGCACGGTCGGCATCGCCAGCCGGATTGCCTTTGCCGCGGGCGGCGTGCTGATCCTGTTCCCGGAACTGACCACAAGCCTTGTGGGTGCCGCAGTGCTGGTTGCGGTCATCGCCCTGAACCTTGGCCTTGGCCGCCGCCGCAACACCGTCAAGACGTGATCCGAACGTCAGGAGACATCCAGATGGACAAAAGAGTGCCGGATCTGAAAACCGCCGTCGCCCCGATCACCGACGGGGCCTCGGTGATGATCGGGGGTTTTGGCTCGTCCGGCATTCCCTTCGGGTTGATCGATGCGCTGCTGGACCATGGGGCAACCGGGCTTACCGTGATCTCGAATAATGCCGGGGCGGGCGAGACCGGCATCGCCAGACTGCTGAAGGCCGGGCGTGTGGCAAGGGTCATCTGTTCCTATCCGCGCTCGCCCGGCTCGATCTGGTTCGAGAAACGCTATGAGGCGGGCGAGGTCCAGCTTGAAGTCGTGCCGCAGGGCACGCTGGCCGAACGCCTGCGCGCCGCCGGGGCGGGGTTGGGCGGCTTTTTCACCCCGACCGGATACGGAACGCTGCTGGCCGAGGGCAAGGAAACCCGCATGATCGACGGGCGCGGTTACGTGTTCGAAACGCCGCTGCACGCCGATTTCGCCCTGCTGCGCGCAGAAAGCGGCGACAGGTGGGGCAATCTTTGCTTTCACGCCACGGCGCGCAACTTCAACCCGGTGATGGCGATGGCCGCCCGTCACGCGGTGGCCGAGGTCCGGCACCTGACTTCCGGCTCGCTTGACCCGGAACGGGTCGTGACACCGGGCATCTTTGTCGAAACCGTGGTGGAATACGGGGTGCGGCCATGACCGTTCTGAACCTGAACCGACTGACCGACGCGCAACTTGCGGCGCGGGTGGCGCAGGACATTCCCGATGGCGCCTATGTCAATCTGGGGATCGGCAAGCCGACCCATGTTTCGGCCCATGTGCCCGAAGGGCGCGAAGTGATCTATCATTCCGAGAATGGCATTCTGGGCGTCGGTCCGGTACCGCCCGAGGGTGACGAGGATCCCGAACTGATCGACGCCAGCAAGCGCTGCGTCACCGCCTTGCCCGGAGCCGCCTATTTCGAACATGCGGACAGCTTCGCAATGATGCGCGGCGGGCATATCGATATTGCCGTGCTGGGGGCCTATCAGGTGGCCGAGAACGGCGATCTGGCAAACTGGGCAACGCTGGACGAGAAATTTCCGCCCGCGGTCGGCGGCGCGATGGATCTGGTGGCCGGGGTGCCGCGCATTCTGGTGATGATGGGCCATGTCAACCGCGACGGCAGCCCCAAGCTGCTGACCCGCTGCACCTATCCGCTGACGGGTCTTGGGGTCGTCAGCCGCGTCTATACCGATCTGGCCGTGCTTGACGTGACGACGCGGGGCTTTCGGCTGGTCGAACTTGCGCCCGGCAACAGCCTTGAGGACGTGCAGTCCGTGACCCAGGCCCGGATCCTGACCTGACGACAGCGGCAAGGCCCCAACCCGAAGGTGCGCATGACCACGAGCAGTATCCCTGACGAGACGCTCAGCTTTCCGCTTTTCCTGTCTGCCGAGCGTCCTGATCTTTTCGCCCCGGCCTGCATGGCAGGCACCGACACGCTGGTCGTTGATTTCGAAGATTCGGTCGCGCCCGACAGCAAAGCGGCGGTGCGGCGGATTCCCGAAAGCGCGCTTCCCCGCGAATCCACAGTGCGGATTTTCCTGCGCGTGAACGGCACCGGCACGCGGTGGCACCGCGACGATGTCGCCTTTGCGCGCGTGGCTGCGGTCGATGGCATCTTTCTGCCCAAAAGCGAAAGCGCCGAACAGATCGCAGCGCTGCGTGCCCTGCTGGGCCGTCAGCAAAAGATCGTCGCGCTGATCGAAACCGTGCGCGGCCTTTCGCATGTGGATGAGATCGCAAGGGCGGCGGACCGGCTGGCCTTCGGCTCGTTGGACCTGTCCGAGGATCTGGGCTGCGCCCATACCCGCCTTGCCTTGCTGCCCCTGCGCAGCCGCATCGTGCAGGCAGCGCGGCTGGCAGGGCGTCCCGCGCCTCTGGATGGGGTCACGGTCTCGGTCGAGGACGAGGCCGCCATCCGGGATGACGCGATGCATGCCAGCGAGCTGGGTTTCGGCGGCAAATGCCTGATCCACGCCGCACAGCTTGCCCCGGCCCGCGCCGGTTTTGCCGTCCCGCCGCCCGATCTGGACTGGGTGCGCAACGCGCTGAAAGCCGAAGGTGCAGCCCTGCCCGAGGCCGAAGGCGCGTTGCAGCAATCGCCGGTGGCGGCGCGGGCCAGACGCCTTTTGCTGCGTGGCAAGGCGCGCTTGCCACAAAGCCATGCCGGAATGAACAGTTGCGCGACCGCGCCCCGGCTTCCATCGGGAAAGTGAGGATGACATGACACTGCAAGACCAGATCGCGCCAGATACGGGCAGCCGCAATGTCCCTGACAGCAGGGGGATGAACGCCTTTCGCGCGGACCCGGCCTTTGCGGCGCTGCTGTCCCTTTACCTGCCCCCGGATCTGCGCCCGGTACTTGAGCAGCAGCTTGACCGCATGGGCGCGCTGGTCGGCGACCGGCTGGAACAGCTTGCGCTTGCCGCTGACAGGAACCCGCCCGTGCTTTCCCTGCGCGACCGGACCGGCGCGGCCTGTCAGCGCGTCGAAAAGCACCCCGCCTATCACGAGCTTGAACGATACGCCTTCGGGGAATTCGGCCTTGCGGCCATGTCGCACCGGGGCGGCGTGTTCGGCCAGCCCGACAAGCTGCACCCGATGGCGAAATACGCGCTGGTCTATCTGTTCGTACAAGCCGAATTTGGCCTCTGCTGCCCGCTCAGCATGACCGACTCGCTGACGCGAACGCTGCGCAAGTTCGGTTCCAACGATCTGGTTTCGCGCTATCTTGACCGGCTGACCAGTCAGGACATGGACAGCCTGTTTCAGGGCGCAATGTTCATGACCGAACAGGCCGCAGGCTCTGATGTCGGCGCGGTCGAAACTGTCGCCCGCCGTCAGCAAGATGGCAGCTGGAGGCTGTACGGCGACAAATGGTTCTGTTCCAACCCCGACGCGGCCCTTGCGATGGTGCTGGCCCGGCCCGAAGGTGGGGGGGCGGGAACGGCGGGCCTGTCACTGTTCCTGCTGCCGCGCTGCCTGCCGGATGGCAGCCTTAACAACTATCGCATCGTTCGCCTGAAGGACAAGATGGGAACGCGGTCGATGGCCTCGGGCGAGATCGTTCTGGAAGGGGCCGAAGCCTATCTGGTGGGCGATGCCGGTCAGGGTTTCCGTCAGATGACCGACATGATCAACATGTCGCGGCTTGCCAATGGCGTGCGCAGCGCCGGTTTGATGCGGCGGTCGGTCTCTGAGGCGCTGCATGTGTCGCGACACAGGCAGGCATTCGGCAAACCGCTGATCGCGATGCCGCTGATGCGGCGGCAACTGGCCAAGATGCTGGTCGCATCCGAACAGGCCCGAAGCATGGTGTTCCAGACCGCAGCGGTTCTGGACGCGGCCGACCGGGGCGATGCAGAGATGGCGCGGGTGCTGCGCATCCTGACGCCGCTGATCAAGTTCCGCGCCTGCCGCGATGCCCGCAAGGTGGCCGGGGACGCGATGGAGGTGCGCGGCGGCTGCGGCTATATTGAGGAATGGTCCGACGCGCGGGTGCTGCGCGACGCGCATCTGGGATCTATCTGGGAGGGGACAAGCAATATCGTGGCGCTTGACGTCATGCGCGCAGCCCGGCGCGAGGGTGCCTTTGATGCACTGCGCGCGTATCTGCGCGATTGCCTGTCCGGGATCGATGCCGCGCTTGCCGAACCGCTTGGCCAGGTGCTTGACCGGGTGGGCGGGCTTGTGGGCGCAGTCTCGGGTCAGGACGGCCCGACCGCAATCGGCGAAACCCGCCGCGCCGCCAGTGCGGTTTACAATCTGGCCTCGGCGGTTTTCCTTGCGTCCGAGGG
>NZ_JBKEBL010000111.1:0-7856 GCF_047973135.1 Paracoccus sp. (in: a-proteobacteria) | reverse complement strand
GGCCAGACCCTCTATGACCCGGAATCGACCACCATCGTCCACCATGCCAGCCAGGCCCTGCGCGCGCATAAGCTGTTCCTGAAGGACCAGCATTACATGGTCCGCGACGGCGAGGTGATGCTGATCGACGAATTCACCGGCCGGATGATGAAGGGCCGTCGTCTCTCGGACGGTCTGCATCAGGCGATCGAGGCCAAGGAAGGCGTCGCCATCCAGCCCGAGAACGTGACGCTGGCCAGCGTGACCTTCCAGAACTATTTCCGCCTTTACGCCAAGCTGGGCGGCATGACCGGCACCGCCGCCACCGAGGCCGAGGAATTTGCCGAAATCTACAAGCTGGGCGTGGTCGAGGTTCCCACGAACCGCGCGATCCAGCGCAAGGACGAGGACGACCGCGTCTATCGCACCGCGCAGGAAAAATACCTCGCCGTGATCGAGGCCATCAAAGAGGCCCATCTGGGCGGCCAGCCCACCCTTGTCGGCACCACCAGCATCGAGAAATCGGAAATGCTGTCGGCCATGCTGAAAAGGGACGGCATTCCCCATAACGTCCTGAACGCCCGCCAGCACGAGGCCGAGGCGCAGATCGTCGCCGATGCGGGCAAGCCCGGCACCGTGACCATCGCCACCAACATGGCCGGTCGCGGCACCGATATCCAGCTTGGCGGCAATGTCGAGATGAAGGTGATGGAGGCGCTGAGCGCCGACCCCGAGGCACATCCCGATGAATTGCGTGCCCGGATCGAGGCTGAGCACGCCACCGACAAGCAGCGTGTGCTGGACGCTGGCGGGCTGTTCGTTCTGGGGACCGAGCGCCACGAAAGCCGGCGCATCGACAACCAGCTTCGCGGACGTTCAGGGCGGCAGGGCGATCCGGGGCGGTCGCTGTTCTTCCTGTCGCTGGAAGACGATCTGATGCGGATTTTCGGATCCGAGCGGCTGGACAAGGTGCTGTCATCGCTGGGGATGAAAGAGGGCGAGGCCATCGTTCACCCGTGGGTCAACAAGTCGCTGGAACGCGCCCAGGCCAAGGTCGAGGGGCGCAATTTCGACATCCGCAAGCAATTGCTTAAATTCGACGATGTGATGAACGACCAGCGCAAGGCCATCTTTGGCCAGCGCCGCGAAATCATGGACAGCAACGAGGTGGACGAGATCGCCGCCGACATGCGCCATCAAGTCATCGACGATCTGGTCGATGAACATATGCCGCCCAAGACTTATGCCGACCAATGGGATACGGATGGTTTGCAGACCGCCATGCGGGAACGGCTGAACATGAACCTGCCGGTCGGAGACTGGGCCGCCGAAGAAGGCGTCGATCAGGATGTCATGCGCGAACGGATCGAGAACGCGACTGACACATATATGGCCGAAAAGGCGCAGGCCTTTGGCGAGGACAACATGCGCCTGATCGAAAAGCAGGTGTTGTTGCAGATGATCGACCAGAAATGGCGCGAACATCTGGTGACGCTGGAACATCTGCGCAGCGTCGTGGGCTTTCGCGGCTATGCGCAGCGCGATCCGCTGTCGGAATACAAGACCGAAGCCTTTCAGCTTTTTGAATCCCTTCTGGACGGGTTGCGCTTTGACGTCACGCAGCGTCTGGCTCAGATACGCCCGCTGACCGAGGCCGAGCGCGAGGAAATGCTGCGTCAGATGGCCGAACAGCAGCAGGCCGCGCGGTCGCATCTGACCATGGAACACGGGGCCGAGCGTCAGTCGGATGACGATGGCGAAAAGCCCGAGCCGCTGATCGAAGGCTTTGACGAGAACGACCCTGCCACCTGGGGCAATCCCGGTCGCAACGACCTGTGCCCCTGCGGTTCGGGCAAGAAATTCAAGCATTGCCACGGGCGGCTGGTCTGACCTGCCGGCCCTGCCCCGCAGAACGCCTTGCATGATCAAGGCATGGCGTCTGCCGGGCTCTGGCAAGATGGCAATGTCAGCCCTGCGTATATTCCGCGTACGAAATACGGCTCAAATCACCGCACGCACGCAATAGATGGTAGCGTAACGGCCTTAACCGCGCTATGATTCCCCTCAGACCCGGAAAACCGGGCGTGTACGAGGCAGTGACGGCAGTATTCCCATGACCGAGATGGTCTTTGGCTCAACGCCCCTGCGGGCGGGTGATCCGATTCTTCCGCGTTGGTGGCGGACCGTTGATAAATGGTCCCTTTTCTGCGTGTTTTTCCTGTATGTGATCGGGCTGCTGCTGGGGCTTGCGGCCTCGGTGCCGCTGGCCGAAAAGAACGGGCTTCCCCGGTTTTACTATGTCGAACGCCAGGCCATTTTCGGGGCCATGGCGTTGGTCGCAATGCTGGTCATCTCGATGATGTCACCCCGGCAGGTGCGGCGGATCGGCGTTCTGGGCTTTGTGCTGGCCTTTGTCCTGATCCTTGCGCTGCCGGTGATCGGCACCGATTTCGGCAAGGGCGCAACGCGATGGCTTAGCTTTGCGGGTGTGTCAATGCAACCGTCAGAGTTTCTCAAGCCCGGCTTTGTCGCGCTTTGCGCATGGTTCATGGCCGCCAGTCTTGAGGTGGGCGGCCCTCCGGGCAAGGCCTATTCCTTCGTCGCAGCAATGATCATCGTCGTGCTGCTGGCCCTGCAGCCCGATTTCGGACAGGCATCGCTGGTGCTGTTTTCCTGGCTGGTGATGTATTTTGTCGCCGGTGCGCCGATGATCCTGCTGATGGGCGTGGCCGGGCTGGCCGCCGCCGGAGGTTTCTTCGCCTACGGTGCCTCCGAGCATTTCGCGCGTCGCATCAATGGCTTTCTGAACCCGGATGTCGATCCGCGCACGCAGATCGGCTATGCCACCAATGCGATTCAAGAGGGCGGGTTTTTCGGCGTGGGCGTGGGCGAAGGCAGTGTGAAATGGTCGCTGCCCGACGCACATACCGATTTCATCATTGCCGTCGCCGCCGAGGAATACGGCACGATCATGGTGCTGCTGATCATCGCGCTTTACTGCGCCATCGTCGTCCGTTCATTGCTGCGGATGATGAAAGAGCGCGACCCCTTCGCGCGGATCGCCGGGTGCGGCCTTGCCTGCGCCTTTGGCGTGCAGGCGCTGATCAATATGGGCGTGGCAGTGCGTCTGCTGCCCGCCAAGGGCATGACCCTGCCTTTCGTCAGCTATGGCGGCTCGTCCGTGATCGCGTCGGGCATCGCGATCGGGATGCTGCTGGCGCTGACCCGTACCCGCCCGCAGGGCGAGTTCGCCGAAATCCTGCGGCGGGGACGCTGATGGACAAACCCCTTGCCCTGATCGCGGCGGGTGGAACCGGCGGCCATATGTTTCCCGCGCAGGCCTTGGCCGAGGTGCTGCTGGCCCATGGCTGGCGTGTTACCCTGTCCACTGACGAACGCGGTGCACGCTATGCCGGGGGCTTTCCTGATGCCGTCCGGCGCGAGGTTGTCGCCTCGGCCACAACGGCGCGGGGCGGCATGGCCGGCAAGCTGATGGCGCCCTTCAGGATCGTGGGCGGGATCCTTGCCGCGCGCCGGGGCTTTCGCACCGATAGGCCTGATGTGGTGGTGGGCTTTGGCGGCTATCCGACCATTCCCGCCATGTCAGCGGCGCTGACCATGGGCATTCCGCGCATGATCCACGAACAAAACGGCGTGATGGGCCGGGTGAACACCGCCTTTGCCCGCCGCGTGGACAGGGTGGCCTGCGGGACCTGGCCGACTGCCCTGCCAAGAGGCGTCAACGGTATTCATACCGGCAACCCGGTTCGCGAAACGGTGCTGGCACGCGCCGGCGCGCCCTATGCCGCGCCGGGCGGCGGGACGCTGAACCTGCTGGTCATCGGCGGCTCGCAGGGGGCGCGGGTGCTGTCGGATGTGGTGCCCGCCGCCATCGCCGCGCTGCCCGGTCAGATGCGCGCCCGCCTGCATGTCAGCCATCAGGCCCGGCCCGAGGATGACGCCCGCGTCACGGGTGCCTATGCCGCCGCTGGCGTTCAGGCCGATGTGCAGCCCTTCTTTTCCGATGTGCCCGACCGTCTGGCCAAGGCGCAACTGGTCATCAGCCGCGCGGGTGCTTCGTCGGTCGCCGATATCACGACCATCGGACGCCCGGCCATCCTGATACCCTATGCCGCCGCGACCGCAGACCATCAAACCGCCAATGCACGGGCCCTTGCCGATGCCTCGGCAGCACTGATCCATCCGGAATCGGTGCTTGACCCTGCCAGCTTGACGCGCGACATCCTCGCGATCATGTCTGACCCGGATCATGCGTCCCGGATGGCATCTGCCGCAGTTTCCCTTGGCCGCCCGGATGCGGCGCGCCGACTTTTCGACCTTGTCACGGAGCTAGCCCAATGAATGCCGCCGCCGCAACCAAGCTGCCCATGGAACTGGGCCCCATCCATTTTACCGGCATCGGCGGGATCGGCATGTCGGGCATCGCCGAGGTGCTGCTGACGCTTGGCTATCGTGTACAGGGCAGCGACCTGAAGCGCAGCAAGATCACCGACCGGCTGGAAAAACTGGGGGCCACCGTATTCGAAGGGCAGCGGGCGGAAAATATCGGCGAGGCGGGGGTGGTCGTCATCTCGACCGCGATCAAGAAGGGCAACCCCGAACTGGAAGAGGCGCGCCACCGCGGCCTGCCTGTCGTCCGCAGGGCCGAGATGCTGGCCGAGCTGATGCGCATGAAATCAAATATCTGCATCGCCGGAACCCATGGCAAGACGACCACGACCACAATGGTCGCTACGCTGCTGGATGCCGGAAATCTGGACCCGACCGTGATCAATGGCGGGGTGATCCACGCCTATGGCAGCAATGCGCGCGCAGGCGAAGGCGAATGGATGGTGGTCGAGGCCGATGAAAGCGACGGCAGCTTCAACCGCCTGCCGACCGATATTGCCATTATCACCAATATCGACCCCGAGCATATGGAGCATTGGGGCGATTTCGACGCGTTGCGGCAGGGCTTCTACAATTTTGCGACCTCGATCCCGTTTTACGGCCTTGCCGTCTGCTGCACCGATCACCCCGAGGTGCAGGCGCTGGTCGGCCGCATCACTGAACGCCGCGTCGTGACCTTCGGTTTCAACGCGCAGGCCGATGTGCGCGCCATGAACCTGCGCTATGACAAGGGCGTTGCGCATTTCGACATCGCGCTTCAGGGCGAAGGCCCGACCGATACCGGCGAAATCGAGATGATCGAGGGATGCATCCTGCCAATGCCCGGCGATCACAATGTCTCGAATGCGCTGGCCGCTGTTGCAGTGGCACGGCATCTGGGCCTGAAAAAGGCCGAAATCCGCGAGGCGCTGGCGAAATTCGCTGGCGTGGGCCGCCGCTTTACCCGTGTGGGCGAGGTGAAGGGCGTGACCATTATCGACGATTACGGCCATCACCCGGTGGAAATCGCCGCCGTCCTTCGGGCGGCACGTCAGGCCACGCAGGGCCGCGTGATCGCCGTGCATCAGCCGCATCGCTATACCCGCCTGTCAAGCCTGTTCGAGGATTTCTGCACCTGCTTCAACGAGGCCGATGTGGTTGCCATCGCCGAAGTCTATTCGGCGGGCGAAGACCCGATCCCCGGTGCCACGCGCGACGATCTGGTGGCCGGGCTGATCGCCCATGGCCACCGCCACGCCCGCGCCATCATCAGCGAGGACGATCTGGAAAGGCTTGTCCGCGAACAGGCACGGCCCGGTGACATGGTGGTCTGCCTTGGGGCGGGCACGATCTCGACCTGGGCCAACGCACTGCCGGCACGCCTGCAAGGCAAGGCTGCGTGACACCGTTGATAATCGGCACCTGCGGGGTGGTTGCCCTGTGGGTGCTTCTGGCCTGTCTGATCCCGCTGCTGCGGTTTGGCCATCGCGCCCCCGCGATCTGGGCCATGGCGATTCTCGGCGTCCCGGTCCTGGGCTGGTTGACCCTGCATTGGGGACCGGGCATCGGCGTCGCCTTCTTCGCCCTTGGCCTTGCCCTGCTGCTGCGCCAACCCCGACGCCCGCGTCGGCCATAGGTTCCGGGCCGGAACCTTATGCTCAGCCCCCTGCCCCATGGCTGCGGTCATAGCCGTTGACGGGCGGAGGGGCCCATCCCGCAGGGGCATTCGCGGGGCGAAAGACCTGCACCAGCAGCGGATGGCACGGCGACAGGTCCGAGGAATGTTCGCCGCCGCAATCTCCGCCCGGACAGGCCGAAAGGGCACCCAGAAGATCGGTCTCGGCAAAGAACTCCAGATAATCGCCGGGGCGGACCGGGCTGGCCTTCATGAAATACTGCCCGGTGTCGCGCGTAAAACCGGTGCACATGAATACGTTCAGCACGTCATGCACATGCGTTTCCGCCTGTGCCAGCGGCATGTTCCGCGCATGGGCCAGCGCGCGGGTCAAGTTCGAATGGCAGCAATGGTGATACTGCCCGCCATCCGACAACAGGTTGTGGGTATAGGGATCGCAGCGCGTGCCGATCACATCATGCACGCTGCCGCCCGAGGCGTCGAACCCGTACCAGTCCAGCGTGTCATCGGTGATCGTCGCCAGCGGGCGCATGGTCGGAAAGGATGACCACATGCGGTCTCCGCTGGACAGATGCGTACCGTGCAGCGCACGGGTCTTGCCCGAATAGAACCGTTCCGACAAATCCGCCGACCACAGGTTCAGATCGCCGACCTGTGGCCCCTCGACGCTGACGATGCGAAAGAAATGCCCGGCGGGCACCTGGAAACAGCGCGCCTCGCGCGCGGGAATCAGCGTTTCCGCCAGCCGGGTCCAGCCCGCGCGCGCGGCGCGATAGGCGGCCAGATCGGGGCGCGGCAGGCCCTTGACCGGATAGCAGATGATCGGCGCAATGGCACGGCGCTGATCGGCATCGGCGGGGGCGGTATGGTCGGGAATATCAGGTTTCATCGTACCTCCGGTGTTATTTGCATCCTGCCATTTTTCGGGAAACAGGGAAGTCGGAAATTCATCGCATCTTCACGGCTTGCAGTTATAGCTGACGGCAATGGCGGGTACCGTGCCGCCACAGGACGGCTTCGCCGGGGGAATGATCGACGGACTAAAGATCACAGCCGTGGCGGCGGGGGCGGTGGCGGGCATGGCCGGTGCGAATGCCGCCGTGCCCGGTATTCTTGGGCAGCCGCTGCATGATCCGGTCGTTACCGGCAGGATCCACGATGGCCCGGATTTCGCGCTGACCATGGCGCTGTTCCTGATGCTGACCCGACAGGACCGTCCGGCATGGCAGGCGGTGATCGCCCCTGCCTCTGGCGGCATGGTACCTGGACTGATCTAGCCAAGACTGGCGAGGCCGGGGAATGTCTCAAGCAGCCAATAGGAAAAAGCCGAGAAGGCACCGGTCAGCAGCATCACCCCGACGATCAGCAACAACAGTCCCATCACCCGCTCGATCGTATTCAGATGCGGCTTGATGCGGCTCATGACCCCCATGGCGCGGTTGATAAAGATCGCGGCCAGCAGGAACGGAATCCCCAAGCCAAGCGCATAGACCGCCAGCAGCGCCGTCCCGCGCGACAGCTCGCCCCCCGTCGCGGCCAGCGACAGGATCATGCCAAGCTGAGGGCCGATGCAGGGCGTCCAGCCGAAGGCGAAGGCAAGGCCCAGAAGATAGGCCCCGAACGCGCCGCCATCCTGTTTGCCAGCATCTATCCGCGCCTCTTGATCCAGCACCGGAATGCGGATCACATGCAGGAAATGCAGCCCCATGACGATGACCATCGCCCCGGCGATCCTGGCCAGAACATCCTGATATTGCAGGAACGCCCGCCCGAACGCCGATGCCGCAAAGCCCATGACCAGAAACACGGTCGAAAGCCCCAGCACAAAGAACACCGCAGGCAGCACGGCGCT
>NZ_JBKEBL010000171.1:0-12124 GCF_047973135.1 Paracoccus sp. (in: a-proteobacteria) | reverse complement strand
CGCCATAAATGGCGTGGCGGGCAATGGCTTCCAATCCCTCAGAAGCCTGATGAACCCATAAGACAAGCGCTTCAAACCCGATGCAGGCGACGATTAAAAATCCCACAACTATGGGAACTCTGGGAAAACTGACTCATGGTGAGGTCGTCAGGCTATAATTGTCATGCGGGTGCCACGGCGCTGCGCGCATGATGAGATGCGGTTGCTGGCCCGCGCGGGTTTCAGTAACCGCATCTTGCCCTGCCCGACATCACACATCCCCGTCGCAAGGCTTCAGCCCAGTGGGCCTGCTGTGCCAAGGGCCATTTCGCTGCGCATGGTGTTCACGCGCCGGTGGATGCTGTTGACCAGATAATCCAGCGGCGCGGTAAAGGGTTGGCGGGATCGAGTGATATTGCAGATTGACAGGGGCGCGATCTCTTCGCGGATGCGGATCGCGCAGATGCCCCAGGGATCGGCCAGCGGCAGCAGCCCGGCAGGAAAGGTACAGACCGCCTGCAAGCTGGCGACTATGGCCATCGCCCCGAAATAGCTGTCCGAGCGGACCAGCGCGCGTGGAGGTTCCAGCCCCAGTTTGCGGAACGGTCCGGCGAAGATATCGCCCGGCCCGCCCTCGGTCCCGATCATGATCCATTTCGCCTCGACCAGCTCGGCCAGCGACCCGGCCTTGGCCAGCGGCGAGGATTTCGCCGTGACCACGGCGATTTCGCTGTCGAACAGATGATCAAGGCTGAGGCCGTTAGCCATGTCTCCGGGCGGGGCGGGGCCGATCATCAGATCGACCTTGCCCTGATGCAGCAGAGGCAGCGAACTGGGATAGGTGCCCGAAACGACCCGTACTGCGATATTGGGATAGACCTGATGAAACTGGCGCAGCGCCGCCGGCAGGATCTCGATGGCGGCCAGCGGCGAGATGCACAGCGTCAGAGTGCCCTCATGCGCGTTGCGGATGCTTGCGATTTCGATCTGCATGCGGCGAAATTCGTTCTGGATCGTGGTCAGCCGGTACAGGATGGCGCGGCCCTGTTCGGTCGGAACGACCCCCCGCGCCGTGCGCTCGAAGATGGGAAAACCGATGGTCTCTTCCGTGCGGCGCAGGATTTTGGTCAGGCCGGGTTGCGACCGCCCCAGCAGATCGGCTGCCAGGCGGATGCTGCCGGCTTCGGCGATGGTGGTGATGACCTCGCTATCCTCAAGTCGCATCGCAATGCCCCCGCATAACCCTGCACATGACCCGAGGAAACCCGAAGAAGGCACGGGTTGCAAATGCGAATTGCGGCTGACGGTCGATGGCCTGCGACAGAACTGCAAGCGGTGAACGCCCGCTATGGCTGTCGGCGGCTCGTGCATCGGAAAAAGGTACAGGCCGCCGGACATCTGTTTCCGGCGAATGGGGCGGGTTCTGTCATGGGGGATAGTGTGAGATGCCCTGCACGGATCGCGGCGCATCGATCCTGTCGATGATCATGCTGGTCTTGCTATCGCGGGTCATGCGCGCAGCGCGTCGGGGCCACGGCTGACAGGGGCCGGATCGGCCTGAGACCTGGTCAGCGGATCGGTCGCGATGCCACCTCATTCCGCAGTCCAGCCGCCATCTACGGTCAGCGTGCTGCCGGTCATCATCGCCGCCGAAGGCGAGGCCAGAAAGATCACCGCGCCCATCAGATCCTCGACCCGGCCCAGACGACCCAGCTTGATCCTGTCCAGAACCGAGGCCAGAAAGGCCCTATCCTCGAAAAACGGCTTTGTCATCGGCGTTTCGACAAAGGTCGGCGCGATGGTGTTCGAACGGATCCCGTGCGGCGCCAGATCCAGCGCCAGTGCCTTCGACATGCCCTCGACACCCCATTTCGAGGCGCAATACAGGCTGCGCTGTGCTCCGCCCACCTGGCCCATCTGGCTGGACATGTGGATCAGCGATCCCGGCCTGCCTGCGGCTATCAGCCCGTCCGCGACGGACTGCGCGACGAAATAGGCGGATTTGAGGTTCAGGTTCAGCACTGCATCGAAATCGTCCTCGGTCACGTCCCAGACCGGCATGGGGCGGTTGGTTCCGGCGTTGTTGACCAGAATTTCGAACGGACCCGCAGCGGCAATCGCCACACGCGCAGCGGCGATGTCGGACACGTCCAGCGTCAGGATCGAGGCCGCACCCCCCGCCACGCGGATGGCATCGGCCGCCAGCCCGATCTCGGCGCTGCCTCGTGCGGCCAGTACCACCTCGGCCCCGGCCCCGGCCAGCGCCGCGGCGCAGGCCAGCCCGATGCCGCGACCCGCGCCGGTGATCAGCGCCCGCCACCCGGTCAGATCAAAGCCCGGTGCCTGTGGCAGTGCCATCATTCCGCCGCCACCGCATCGGCCCCCGCCAGCGGAGCGGCACCCTGAGCATAGGGAACGTTCTGCCCGCCATAGCGGCGCACCCGGACATTCGCCTGCTCGGCATGCCCGGCAAAGCCCTCCAGCATGCACAGGCGCGAACAATATCGCCCGACCAGAGCGCTGGCGTGATCGGTCGTGACCTTCTGATAGGAATGGGTCTTGATGAACTTGCCGACCCACAGCCCGCCGGTATAGCGCCCGGCCTTTCGGGTTGGCAGCGTGTGGTTCGTGCCGATTGCCTTGTCTCCGTAGGCGACATTGGTGCGCGGCCCAAGGAACAGCGCACCATAGGAATGCATATTCTTCAGATACCAGTCGTCGCGATCGGTCATCACCTGCACATGCTCGGACGCAATGTCATTGGCGATGCGCAGCATCTCGTCATGATCGTCAGCGACGATCACCTGACCATAGCTCTCCCACGAGATGCGGGCGAGACCGGCGGTGGGCAGGATGGCCAGCAGACGCTCGATCTCTGCCATGGTCCCGCGCGCCAGCCGTTCCGAAGTGGTCAGCAGAACCGCAGGGCTGTCGGGTCCGTGCTCTGCCTGCCCCAGCAGATCGGTGGCGCAGATTTCGGCATCCACCGTTTCGTCGGCGATCACCATCGTCTCGGTCGGACCGGCGAACAGATCGATGCCGACGCGCCCGAAAAGTTGCCGCTTGGCCTCGGCGACAAAGGCGTTACCGGGGCCGACCAGCATATCCACGGGGCGGATGGTTTCGGTTCCGATGGCCATCGCCGCCACGGCCTGAATGCCGCCCAACGCATAAATCTCGTCCGCGCCGGCCATGTGCTGCGCGGCCACGATGGCTGCGGCGGGCCTGCCCTGCGACGGCGGCGCGCAGGTCACGATGCGCGGCACGCCCGCGACCTTTGCCGTCAGCACCGACATATGCGCCGAGGCCAGCATCGGATATTTGCCGCCCGGAACATAGCAGCCGACCTGCTGAACCGGAATGTTGCGGTGGCCAAGGATGACTCCGGGCATCGTCTCGACCTCGACATCACGCAGCGCGTCCTTTTGCACCTGCGCAAAGTTGCGGACCTGTTCCTGCGCAAATTCGATGTCGCGAATGTCCTGAGGGGTCATCTCGGACAGGCAGGCATTGATCTCGGCCTGTGTCAGGCGATAATCGCCGCGATCCCATTTGTCGAATTTCGCCGACAATTCGCGCACGGCGGCATCGCCGCGCCTTTCGATATCGGCCAGCGTCGCCTCGACCGTCGCGCGCACCTTGTCATCAGCCGCGCACAACTGGCTGGCATCCGCGCCCTGCTTCAGAATCCTTGCCATCTTTCCACCCTTCCTGATCCGCTTCATGTCGTTCAAACCGATATTCACCCCAAAGTCTTATCGATTGTTCCGATATGTTGCTGCGGAAATTTGGATATCTGAATCCTGATTTTTTCGTGTAAAACCAATTTTCTGAATGTTCTAATTGTACAATTTACCAAATAAATCATAGGGTTGCCGTCATGAAGATCCTGATCATCGGCGCAGGGGGATTCGTCGGCCAAAGGGTCGCGGCGATGCTGGCCGCCGACCCCCGAATCTCTTCGCTTGCCTTGCTGGACCGGACGGATTTCCCCGCCCCCAGGCACCGCAAGGCCACGAAATTCACCGGAGACCTGGGCGATTCGGCCATGCGGGCGCGGGTTCTGGACGGCGTGGACGCGGTGATCCACCTGGCGGCCATTCTGGGCGGCGCGGCCGAGGCGGATTATGCGCTGGCGCGGCGGGTCAATGTCGATGCCACGCTGGATTTGTTCGATTATCTGCGCGACCGTAACCCGGCCACGCGCATGGTCTTTGCCTCGACCATCGCGGTCTTTGCCAAGCCCCTGCCCGATCCCGTCACGGACAGAACCCCGACCGGTCCCACCATGATCTATGGCGCGCAAAAGCTGATGATGGAGGTCGCGCTGTCCAATTTCGCCGCGAAGGGCTGGCTGGATGGCGTCAGCCTGCGCCCTTCCGGGGTGATGGCCCGCGATGGCGCGGATGCGGGGTTGAAATCGGCCTTCATGAGCAGGCTGTTCTGGTGCGTCAGCCGCAGCGAGGACATCACCCTGCCCGTGGCTGAAGACAGCCGCACATGGCTGACCTCGATCGGCACGGTGGCGCGCAACTTTGTCCACGGAGCGACTTGCGGTCCCTTGGGACCAGACCGCGCCTTCACCCTGCCCGCGCTGTCAGTCACCTTTGGCGAGCTGGTTCTGGCATTACGCCGCCGCTTTCCCGACAGCGCGTCCCGGATCGCCTTTGATCCGCAACCCGAAATCGTGGGCCTGTTCGGCAGCTATCCGGAACTTGAAACCCCGATTGCCGACCGGCTTGGCTTTGCCCGCGATGCGGATGCCGACGCGCTGGTCGCCGATTCCCTGCCCTGACGGAGAAGAGATGAAACTTGCAACCTTGCCGAACGGCACACCCGACGGTCGCCTGCATGTCGTCAGCCGCGACCTGTCCCGCGCACAGCCAGCCAAAGCCGCCGCGACCCTACAGGCCGCGCTGGAAAACTGGACCGGCGTCGAAGCAGCACTGCTGGCGCAATATGATGCCGTGAACGGCAGCGCGGGCGATCCTTTCGACCCGGCGCAGGCGCTGGCCCCCCTTCCGCGCGCATGGCAATGGCTGGACGGCTCGGCCTTTGACAGCCATGGCGATCTGATGGATGCGCTGCTGGGGGTCAGCCCGGTCAAGACCGGCGTGCCGCTGATGTATCAGGGCCTGTCCAGCCGGTTCTATGCCGGAACGCAGGATGTCCCCATGCCCTCGGAAGAGGACGGCATCGATTTCGAGGGGGAATTCGGCGTGATCACTGATGCGGTTCCGATGGGCACCGACCCGACCGCCGCGCGCGGACATATCCGGCTGATCGTGCAGATCAACGACTGGTCGCTGCGCAAGCTGGCCGGTCCCGAGATGGCGACGGGCTTTGGCTGGGTGCGGGCGAAACCGGCCTGTTCCATGGCACCGGTCGCCGTGACCCCCGACGAACTGGGCGAAAGCTGGCGCGACGCACGGGTGGATCTGCCGCTGCTGGTCGATTGGAACGGTCGGCGTTTTGGCGCGGCCAACGGCTATCACATGTCCTGCGGCTTTGACGACCTTGTGGCACATGGGGCCTATTCGCGCGATCTGGTCGCGGGCACTGTCATCGGCTCGGGGACGGTGTCGAACAGCACCTATCGAGAGGTCGGGTCGTCCTGCATCGCCGAACGGCGCGGCATCGAAAAACTGGACAAGGGCGCGCCGGTGACGCCCTTCATGTCCTTCGGCGATACCATCCGGATGGAATGCACCGGTATCGACGGGCAGTCGGTCTTTGGTGCCATTTCGCAGAGGGTGGTCAGGGCCTGAGGGTTCAAAGCGCCTGTACACCTGTTTCCGGGCCGGGGCTGCCGGGTGGCGATTGTTTCCCCCCGGTGCGCCCGTCGCGGATCAGCCAAGGCGGTAATTCGGCGATTCACGAGTGATCTGCACGTCGTGGACGTGGCTTTCCTTCAGCCCTGCACCGGTGATGCGCACGAACTGGCAGTTCTTGCGCATCTCGGGCACGGTCGCACAGCCGGTATAGCCCATGGCGGCCCGTAACCCTCCGACCAGTTGGTGAATCACCGTTCCCGCCGGGCCCTTGTAGGGCACCTGCCCCTCGATCCCCTCGGGGACCAGCTTGTCGGTCGCCGCGTCCTTCTGGAAATAGCGGTCGGCGCTGCCGCGTGCCATTGCGCCGAGACTGCCCATGCCGCGATAGCTTTTGAAGCTGCGGCCCTGATACAGGATCACCTCGCCCGGGCTTTCATCGGTTCCGGCGATGGCGCTGCCAACCATGGCGCAGCTTGCACCCGCCGCGATGGCCTTGGCGAAATCGCCCGAGAATTTGATGCCGCCATCGGCGATCACCGGAGTTTCGCCCGCAGCACCCGCAGCGTCCATGATCGCGGTCAGTTGCGGCACGCCGACGCCCGCGACGATGCGCGTCGTGCAGATGCTGCCCGGCCCGATTCCGACCTTGACGGCATCCGCGCCCGCGCCGATCAGGGCCCGCGCGCCCTCGGCTGTCGCGACGTTCCCGGCGACCACCTGCACCTCGTTCGAGAAATTCTTGACCCTCTCGACCGCCATACCGACGCCTTCGGAATGGCCGTGTGCGGTGTCGATCACCACCATATCGACCCCGGCCTCGATCAGCGCCTGACTGCGTTCGAACCCCTCATTGCCGACGGTCGAGGCCGCAGCGACGCGCAGGCGGCCCAGATCGTCCTTGCAGGCCAGCGGGTTCAGAACCGACATTTCGGTGTCCTTCAGCGTCAGCAGCCCGGTCAGATGGCCCTGCCCGTCCGTGATCAGCAGCTTTTCGATCCGCCGTTCCTTCATCAGGCCGATGGCCTGCTGCCGGTCTGCGGGTTCCATCAGCATCGCCAGATTGTCCGAGGTCATCAGTGCCTGGACCGGAGTCCGGTCATCGCTGGCAAAGCGCATGTCGCGGTTGGTGACGATGCCGACGACACGGCCATCGCCATCCACGACCGGAAAGCCCGTCACGTTAAAGCGTTCCTGCAACGCCTTGGCATCGGCGACAGTCTGGTCGGCGCGCAGCGTGATCGGGTTATAGACGATGCCGGATTCAAAACGCTTGACGCGGCGCACTTCGTCGGCCTGCTGTTCGATGGTCAGGTTACGGTGAATCACGCCCATCCCGCCCGCCTGCGCCATGGCAATGGCCATGCGGTTTTCGGTGACGGTATCCATTGCCGATGACAGCAGCGGGATGTTCATCCGGATCGTCCGGGTCACATGGGTGGTCACGTCCGCCGTGGACGGCATCACCGTCGATGCGGCCGGAACCAGAAGTACGTCGTCGAAGGTCAAAGCCTCACGAATCTGCATGGGAAAGTCCTTGCGGCAAGTTCGTTTGGCAGTTTCCCCTTTCACGCAAGGCCGGGCTTGTCCAGTCCCCATGGCGAAAATCGCTGGCGGGAAAGCTGCTGGCTTCGACTTTCCGCCGCGTCAAAATGTTGCAGAACAGCCACATGCGCGAAAGTTCCGGCACGAAAAACGTGTGCTTTATCTTTTGGTTGCTACGAACCGATCCAATCGCGCAATACTGTCCGCCGAAGGCAAGCAGGGGCGTAAGCAGGAGTTTTGATGATGAGAACCATTTTGACAGCCGCAGGCGCGTTGATGCTGGGGGCGGCACCACTTTGGGCGGGGGGAATCGAACGGGCTCCGCAGTCCATTGCGATCCTGTTCGAGGAAGGAAACTATGCCGAGATCAGCGTTGGTGGCGTGGACCCGACGGTGAAGGGCAAGGATCTGCGGCAATACGGGCCAGATGGGGTGACGCCGATCTATCCGGGCGGCACCAAGATCGGCGACGTGACCAAGGGCTATGCCGCGTTCGGCCTTAGCTACAAGCACCAGTTCAACCCGAACCTGTCCGCCGCGTTGATCATCGAACAGCCCTTTGGTGCCGATGTCGGCTATCTGAACGCGCTGGACGGCGGCTCGCCTCTGCTGAGCGGCACCTATGCCGAGGTGAACACGACGACCTATTCCGGCCTTCTGCGCTACAAGTTCGCCAATGACTTTTCGGTTCATGGCGGGATTCGCGGATCGCATGCGAATGGCAAGGTCGGGCTGACCGGCCTGGCCTATGGCGCGATTTCGGGCTATGAGGTGAAATTCGACAAGGACTGGGCGGCAGGCTATATCATCGGCGGCGCCTATGAATTGCCGCAATATGGCGCGCGGGTGTCGCTGACCTATAATTCATCCATCGAACATGATTTCGACACGACCGAAACGGTGGGCGCAAACAAGATCAAAAGCTCGACCAAGGTGAAAACCCCGCAATCCGTTCTTCTTGAGGGACAGACCGGCCTGAACCAGCAAACGCTGCTGTTCGGTTCGGTTCGCTGGGTCAAGTGGTCGGAATTCAAGGTCAAGCCCCAGACCCTGCGCAGCGCGCCGCCGGCCGGCTTTGGGGTTGCGGACGGTCTGGTCTCGCTGGAGGACACGACGACCTGGACCATCGGGGTCGGTCGCCGGTTCACCGAGAACTGGTCGGGCACGGCTTCGTTCCAGTACGAGGATCAGCGGATGGAACTGGTTTCGCCGCTGGCCCCGACCGAGGGCCGCAAGGGCATTACGCTGGCCGCGATCTATGAAAAGGACAAGATCAAGGTCACGGCGGGCGTCAGCTATTTCGACCTGACGGCGGCCAAGCCAGAGACCGGCACACCCGATGTCGCGCGCGCCAAGGTGGGTGACAGCTATGCCTGGGCGGCAGGCGTCAGGATCGGCTATCGCTTCTGATCCGCAACGGTGACAGGCCCCGCCAACCAGCGGGGCCTTTGCCTGATGCCCCCTTTCCTCGCCCGGCGCGGCGCATTACCTATGCGCCTTGTGGCAATGGCGAAAGGCGGGCGATGATCTACAGTTCCGGCAGGCAATGGCTGGCGGCGCAGAACAGGCGCGTGATGCTGTTCGGCATGTCGGGGCTTGGCAAGACCTACCTGGCCTCGTTACTGCGCGGGTCGGGCGAATGGTTCCATTATTCCGTCGATTACCGCATCGGCACCCGCTACATGGACGAATATATCGCCGATAATTTCAAGCGCGAGGCGATGAAGGTTCCGTTCCTGCGCGAATTGCTGATCAGCGACAGCGTCTATATCGCCAGCAATATCACCTTTGACAATCTTGCCCCGCTGTCCACCTATCTGGGCAAGCCCGGCAGCCCCAGCCGGGGCGGTCTGCCCTTTGACGAATATTGCCTGCGCCAGAACCAGCACCGCAACGCCGAAATCGCTTCGCTGCTGGACACGGCCCATTTCATGCGGCGCGGGCAAGACATCTATCGTATCCCGCATTTCGTTTGCGATTCCGGCGGGTCGATCTGCGAAGTGGTGAACCCCGAGGATCCCGGCGATCCGGTGCTGGCAGCGCTGGAACGCGACCTGCTGCTGGTCTGGATCCAGGGATCGGACGCGCATACGGCGGAACTGGTGCGCCGCTTCGACCGCGCGCCCAAGCCGATGTATTATCAGCCGGAATTTCTGGAACGGGCCTGGATCGCCTATCGCGTCGAAAAGGGCCTGAAGGAAGAAGAGGTCAATCCCGACGATTTCATCCGCTGGACCTATGCCCGCGCGCTGGCCCATCGCCAGCCGCGTTACCTGACCATGGCCCGACGGGGCGTCACGATCACCGCCGAAGAGGTCGCGGGCGTGCGCAACCCCCATGATTTCAACACCCTGATCGCCCTCGCCATCGACCGCAAGGAAAGCTGAACCGATGCCCATCACCCTGAACGAAAACCTGCCCGCCTATCGCATCCTGTCGGATGAGGGCGTCATGGTGATGACTCCGGGTCGCGCCGAAACGCAAGACATCCGCCCGTTGCGCATCGGCCTGCTGAACCTGATGCCAAAAAAAATCCAGACCGAGAACCAGTTCGCCCGGCTGATCGGCGCGACGCCGCTGCAAATCGACTTTCAACTGATCCGCATGTCGGACCACGAAAGCCGCAACACCGCCGCCGATCACATGGAAAGCTTTTACCGGCCCTTCCGCGAGGTCGAGGAAACGGGCGAGAAATTCGACGGGCTGGTCATCACCGGCGCCCCGATCGAACACCTGCCCTTCGAAGATGTGACATACTGGGATGAACTGACGCGGGTATTCGACTGGACGCAAAGCCATGTGCATTCGACCTTTGGCGTCTGCTGGGGCGGTATGGCGATGGCGTGGTATTTCCATGGCGTCGGCAAATACATGCTGGATCACAAGGCATTCGGCTGTTTCCGGCACCGCAATCTGGCCCCGGCCTCGCCCTATCTGCGCGGCTTTTCCGACGACGTGCTGGTGCCCGTCAGCCGCTGGACCGAGATGCGCCAACCCGAAATCGACGCCCGCCCCGGCCTGTCCACCCTGCTGGCCAGCGACGAGGCCGGCCCCTGCCTGCTGGAGGATCCGGGCCATCGCGCGCTGTATATCTTCAACCATCTGGAATATGACAGTACCACGCTGAAGGACGAATATGACCGCGACGTCGCCTCGGGGAAGCCGATCAACGTTCCGCAGAATTACTATCCCGATGACGACCCCGCGCGGTCGCCCTCGAACCGCTGGCGCAGCCACGCGCATCTGCTTTACGGCAACTGGATCAACGAAATTTATCAGACCACCGAATATGACATGACCCGGATCGGACAGGAGTAGCCGGAATGGCCAGCCAGACGGAAATTCTGCCGGAACTGCCCATGGTCGGGAAAGTGACCGACTATCTGAAAAATGCCGCGCCCCGGAAAATCCGCAAGGCCATCGAAGGGGCGGGCAAGCATGACATCCTTGACCCGGATTATCCCTATCGCGAAGAGATGGACAGGGACGCTTATGACAAGCATCTGGACAAGCTGCAAAAACAGCTTGTGCGTATGATGTATGACGTCATCTCGACCGGCAAGCGCGTCGCCGTCCTGTTCGAGGGGCGCGACGCGGCAGGCAAGGGCGGCACCATCGAACGCGTGCGCGAGAACCTTAACCCCCGGTCCTGCTATATCGCGGCATTGCCAAAACCAAGCGAACGCGAAAGCAGCGAATGGTATTTCCAGCGTTACGTGGACTGGCTGCCCGCCGGGGGCGAGATCGCGCTGTTCGACCGAAGCTGGTATAATCGCGGCGTGGTTGAACATGTTTTCGGCTTCTGCACGGACAAGCAGCGCGACGCGTTTTTCCGGCAATTGCCGAATTTCGAGGCGACGCTGGTCGATGACGGAATCACTCTGGTCAAGCTGTGGCTGAACGTGGACCGGGCCGAACAGTTGAAACGTTTCCTCGACCGCGAAAAGGATCCGCTGAAACAGTGGAAACTTTCGGGCATTGACGTGGACGGCCTGGCGAAGTGGGATGAATATACCGAAGCGATCACCGACACGATGAACCGTTCGCACACGCCCTTCACGCCGTGGACGGTGATCCGGTCGGATGACAAGCGACGCGCGCGCATCGCGGCGATCCAGACGATCCTGCACGCCGTCGATTACGCCGGCAAGGACCGCAAGGCCATCGGCGAGGTCGATCCAAAGATCGCCGGCGGACCCGACCTGCTGGTCCGGTGATCCGACCGGAATATTGATCGCACAAACACAGGAATTTCAGTAACGGAACGTCACGACCGCGTTGTCAGGTTGCTGACTACAGTCGGCAGGTTTCTGGCCAAACTAGGGTCCGTGGACATTAGGGATTCCTTTGTCTGGTCTGAACAACGTGGAACGCATTGATTTTGTGTGATGAACCGCCGGTATTTCTGGCTTTCTTCTGCAGGGTTTTGTATTGTTGACGCAGAAACCCTGCAAATTCGGATCACCGATGAAGCCCCATTCCCACGCCCCCGAACAGGATGATCTTCTGCGCCCCCGATTGCTCGACATGATCGACGCTCGGCACGAACTGGTGAAGCTCGCGGGTTTGATCGACTGGGCATTCTTCGAGCGGGAGTGGGCCGGGTTCTTCCCCTCGACGACCGGTCGTCCGGCGACATCGCCGCGGCTGGTGGCCGGGCTGATGTATCTGCAGCACGCCTTCAAGCTGTCGGACGAGGCGGTGATCGCCCGCTGGGTCGAGAACCCCTACTATCAGCACGTCACCGGCGAGACTTTCTTCCAGCACCGGCCACCGATCGATCCCTCCTCGCTGGTGCGCTGGCGCAAGCGGATCGGCGAAGAGGGGGG
>NZ_JBKEBL010000228.1:0-1992 GCF_047973135.1 Paracoccus sp. (in: a-proteobacteria) | reverse complement strand
GAGGCATTTCTGATCGCGCTGTCGCTGCCCAACATGTTTCGCCGCTTCTTTGCCGAAGGGGCGTTCAACACCGCCTTCGTGCCGATCTTTTCCAAGAAGCTGGAGGATCGCGGCGACGCCGAACGCTTTGCGGCAAACGCGTTCTCGGGGCTGTTCATGGCGGTGATGGCGTTGTCTGCGGTGGCGATGATCCTGATGCCGGCGCTGGTCTGGCTGATGGCCTCTGGCTTTCAGGGGGATGAGCGTTTCGCGCTGGCTGTCGAATACGGCAGGATCACTTTCCCCTATATCCTGCTGATTTCACTGGCCTCGATGATTTCGGGCGTGCTGAACGCCAATGGTCGTTTCACCGCCGCAGCCGCCGCGCCGGTGCTGCTGAACCTGCTGTTCATCGCCGCCATGGGGCTGGGCCGCTGGCGGGGCTGGGATCTGGGGCTGACGCTGGCATGGGCGACGCCGCTGACCGGGATCTCGCAGCTTGCGCTGGTCTGGTGGGACGCGCATCGCACCGGCTGGACCTTCTGGCCGCGCCGCCCGCGCCTGTCGCCCGACATGCGCCGTCTGCTGGCCGTCGCCCTGCCCGCCGCCTTTGCGGGGGGCGTGGTGCAACTGAACCTGCTGATCGGGCGGCAGGTCGGATCGCGCTTTGACGGAGCGATCGGCTGGCTGTCTTATTCGGACCGGCTGTATCAACTGCCGCTTGGCGTGGTGGGGGCCGCCGTGGCCGTTGTGATGCTGCCCGAGCTGGCCCGCCGTCTTGCCGCGAACGACCACGCCGGCGGTCAGGCCGCCTATAGCCGCGCCACCGAATTCGGCCTGTTCCTGACCCTGCCTGCCGCCTTCGCCATCGCCGTGATTGCGCAACCGATGGTCGCCACGCTGTTCGAACGCGGCCAGTTTACCGCGAATGACACCGTGCAGACCGCGAATGCGCTGATCGTCTATGCCTTTGGCCTGCCCGCCTTTGTCCTGCAAAAAATCCTGCAACCGCTGTATTTCGCGCGCGAGGATACACGTACCCCGTTCCGCTTTGCCCTGTATTCGATGGTGGTCAACGCGGCGGTGGCCTTTGGCCTGATGTCCAGCCTCGGCTTTCTGGCGGCGGCCCTTGGCACCACCATCGCCGCCTGGGTGATGGTCGGCCAGCTTTGGTGGGGAACCCGCACCATGGGTCAGGCCGCCCGCGCCGATACGCGCCTGCGCCGCGCAGCACCCCGGATCGTGCTCGCCTCGGCGCTGATGGCTGTGGCGCTGTGGGTCGCGCGCGGCTGGCTGGAGAGCTCGGGCATCCACCGTATCCCCGGCCTCGCCATTCTCGTCTTTGGCGGCGCGACCGTCTATTTCACCCTCAGCTTCGCGACCGGCGCCTATCGGCTGTCGGAACTGAAGGCGGCGGTCCGGCGGCGGGGATGATACGGGCACAACAGCAGCGCGGCGCGGGAATAGCCGGCAAATGCTGGGGATGGGGCTGCACAGGGCAGGCACCGGGGCAGGCACCGGATGTGCACAGGCTGTACACCGCCGTCGCGCGTTGCCGGGAACGTTTGTGGAACGTCAGCGGTGCAAGATTTGCGTCCCGCGGGGGCCGGGGGGGCTATGCGCCCCCCGGACCCCCGGCATAAGCCTGCGGCGGGCCTGCCAGAGCTTTTGCCGATGCTTTGCCAGTGATCCTGTCGGTCACATAGCCAAACGCGTTTGAAATGATCACGTTGTTTGGCCATATCCTTTTGATTTTCCGCTGATGCTGCGCCAATTTGATGATCAAATTGGCTTCCGTCAGCTATACTGCCGAGGTTGCGGGTTCCGTCCGCAGACTGACTGCGCGCGAAGCGCGCCCCCTCTGCCCATGCCCGGCCGTGGTCACATTTGCCCCGGCTGGCCCTGACGCGGGTTGCGGCCTTACAGACCGGCAGCGGCGATGCCGCCGCTCGCGTCACTGCGCGGTATAGCCGCCATCCACCAGATGATAAGAGCCGGTGATGAAACTGGCCT
>NZ_JBKEBL010000105.1:0-3061 GCF_047973135.1 Paracoccus sp. (in: a-proteobacteria) | reverse complement strand
TTTCTGGCCGATCCGCAGGCTGTGCTGACCGGTGCGATGCGGATGATGGACGCGCAGGCGCCGCCTGTGACCGCCCTGCCGAAGATGCGCGACGCCTCGGGCCTGCCCGCGCTGCTGTGCAAGCTGCGGAACTCGGGGCTGCCCATCAGACTGGCAGGTGATATGGAAAGCGCGCAGGAAACTGCCGCATCGGAAGGGAACCAACCTGAATGAGCCAGAATTTCCGCAGTTTCGTCATTTTCGCTGAAATGCGCACCGGCTCGAACCTGCTGGAGGCGACGCTGAATCAGGTAAAGAAAGTCACCTGCTTTGGCGAGGCGTTCAATCCTTACATGATGGGCTGGCCCGGCAAGGATGAATTGCGCGGCGTGACCCGCCAGCAACGCGATGCCGATCCGATGGTCCTGCTGGCTGCCCTGACCGGTCGCGACGACCATCTGTCGGGCTTTCGCTATTTTCACGATCACGACCCGCGCGTATTCGACACGATCATCGAGGACCGGCGCTGCGCCAAGATCGTGCTGACCCGCAATCCGCTGGACAGCTATGTCTCGACCCGGCTGGCCTATGAGACGAACCAGTGGAAGCTGAACGAGACCGAAACCCCCGCCGAAATCGCCATCACCTATGACGGCGAGGAATTTCGCCGCAACCTTGCTGCGGTCGAGGAATTTCAACACCGCGTGATGAACCGATTGCAGGTCAGCGGCCAGTCGGGTTTCTGGCTGGGCTATGACGATTTGCGCGACCGGGCTGTGATGACGGGGCTGCTCAACTGGCTGGGCCGGGCCGATGTGCAGGATCTGTCGCCCGCCAGCGATCAGGTGCCGCAGAACCCGCGCGAAATGTCGCAAAAGGTATGCAATTTTGCTGAAATGCAGGCGGATTTGCACCGGCTGGACCCCTTTGGCCTGAACGGAATCCCGAATTTCGAACCGGCGCGGGGCCCCGCAGTTCCCAGCTTTCTTGGCTGCGAGGCGGGCAGGGGGCTGCTGTTCATGCCGGTTCCGGGCGGGCCGGTCGATGCGGTGGCGGAATGGATGCGGGCACAGGGGACGGTCAGCGATGGTTTCACCCAGAACAGCCTGCGCCAGTGGAAGCGCGCGCATCCCGGCCATCGCAGCTTTACCGTACTGCGTCACCCGCTGCATCGTGCCTGGGACGCGTTCGGGAAATTGCTGACCTCGGCCCGGCCCGATCTGCGGCAGTTGCTGCGTGATGTGCATCGTCTGGCCCTGCCCGATGATGCCAGCCTGCCCGGCCTGACGGACGACCTCCGTGCCGCGCTGTTCGCCGATTTCCTGCATTTCCTGCGCCGCAATCTGAACGGCCAGACCACTCTGCCGGTCCATCCGCAATGGGCCAGCCAGACCGAAGTGATCGCCGGTTTTTCCCGCTTTGCGCAGCCTGACATGCTGATCCGCGAGGACAGGCTGGCTGGCGATCTGGATTTTCTATGTCAGGCGGTGGGGATCTCCGGGCCATGTCCGATGCCCGCGCCGCCCGATTATCCGGCGTTCCTGTCGCAACCCTCGCTGATCGAAGCCGCGCAGAACGCCTATCGCCGCGACTACGTGAGCTTTGGCTTTTCCGACCAGCCATAGGAACGCATCCCCGACCGCACAAGATTTGCGTCCCGCGATGGCCGGGGGCGTTGCACCCCCCGGACCCCCCGCCTTCTGCCGTGCCCCACCCGGCCCTCGCCATCAGCAGACCGCCCGCCAGTCCGTCGGCAAATTCAGGAAACGCGCCATACCGGCTCATATAGCCTGACGCATATGAAGCGATTATCCTGTCTGGATATGACCTTTTGATTTCACGCTGATGCTACGCAGATTTTGTGATCAGGATCAGCTTCAGTCAGCAGCGTCGGGTACGGGTCAATCCAAGGGGCGGCCGGTATCAGCCGTAATCATAGACGCCCCGGCCCGAGGACATGCCAAGCCGGCCCTTGTCGATAAATTCGGATTTGACGAACTCGGCCACGGCAGCGGCCTGATCGTCCTTATAAGCGGCGGCCCAGCCTTTCGCGATGTGATAGGCCGCGTTCATGCCGACCATATCCAGCATCCGCATCGGCCCGATCGCCGATTTGTTGCAGATCTCCCATGTGCGGTCGATGCTTTCGGCATCGCAGACGCCCTTTCGCAACAGATCGATCCCCGCGATCAGCCACGGGATCAGCAGCGAGTTCAGCACATAGCCGGGCTGTTCGCGGCGTAGTTCGACGGGGACAAGCCCGATCTCGGTCGCGAAGGCGGTGATCGCCTTGCGACTTTCGGGCGCTGTGCCGGGATGGCCCATTACCTCGCCGATATTGGCGTCCCAGACATCGACGCAAAAATGCAACGCCAGGAATTTCTCGGGGCGATCGACCGCGCTGGTCATGTCGCTGAGCAGCAGGGACGAGGTGTTCGAGGCAAAGATCGTTTCGGCATCGGCCAGCTCCGATGCCTGCCGCCAGAATTCAAGCTTGATCCCCAGATCCTCGGGAACCTGTTCGATGATCAGGCCGACACCATCCAGCGCCGCCTTCAGATCGGTCGTATAAGAGATTCGCGCCTGTGCTTCGGCTACCTTCCCGGCACTCAGCCGGTCCTGTGCGACAAAGCGGTCGCCGAAATCCTTGTGAAAGGCGCGGCTGTGGGTCAGGCCCTGTTCGGACACGTCATAGACGGTCACGGTCTTGCCATGGGTGGCCGCCTGCCAGGCGACCTGCGACCCCATGACTCCGCCGCCTGCGACGACGATATTGCCGATGCTCATCTTTCCACCTCTTTCTGACAGATCGGTTTACGCGCCGTTGCTGCACGGCACCAACGCCGGACTTGCCGCCGGACATATCCGGACCTTGTCGCCTCTCTGCCTCTGAATGGAAAGGTGGCAAAGCGTCCCGGCGGCTGCGCCGCTGTCAGCGGGATTGTGCGTGATATTCCGGGTTCGGCTGAATATCCGTCCCGATGGCCATGCGGTTCGACATGGCGTAATAGGATGCGGTCGCCACGATGTCCCAGATGCCCCGGTCGCTGAAGCCGTGGTCGCGCAGGTTCTGGCGGTCGGC
>NZ_JBKEBL010000279.1:0-7046 GCF_047973135.1 Paracoccus sp. (in: a-proteobacteria) | reverse complement strand
TTGACCGCTGGTTCTATCTGGGCGATGACACCGCGCTGAGCGAGGCGCAGAAACGTGGCCATGCGTTGTTTGCGGGCCGGGCGGGCTGTGCGTCCTGCCATGTGATCGGCGAAAGCGATGCGCTGTTCACCGATCAGATGTTTCACGACACCGGCTATGGCTGGATGCGCGAGCGGCAGCGTCAGCGCGGGTCGGATGTGACGCGGGTGCAGGTCGCGCCGGGTGTGTATCACGACCTTGGCCGCGACCGGCTGACCCGGTTGGCCCGGCCCCGTGCCGCCGATCTGGGCCGCTATGAGGTGACTGAGGATCCGGCGGATCGCTGGCGCTTTCGTACGCCGTCCTTGCGCAATATTGCCGTGACGCGGCCCTATATGCATGACGGCGGACTGCCCGATCTGGCTGCCGTGATCGCGTTTTACAACGACGGAGGCCCCGGCCATCCGGATCAGGATGCGCGCATCGCTCCGCTGGGGTTGGAGGCGCGGGACATGGCCGATCTTGAGGCTTTTCTGATCAGCCTGACCTCGCCCGACCTGCCCTGTCTGGCCGCCGGCGCGCGGGGCCAGCCGCGCCGGGATCATGCAGGCGCAGATGAAGAATGAGCGTGTGGCCGGGGTTAGCCAAATGGAGGGCAGCGGAATCCCGACGGATCAAATTTGTGTGCGGGAATGCCCGCATGGTGAAACCAACGCCACAGCGCGGAAAGATCAGACGGGCAGAGCCGACAATGTCAGACGAGGCACGCCCCGGCGAGTTCTTCGAACCGGCCTCGAAATTTCGCAACTCTCTGGAATATTCGCAAAAATATCTAAGCTGGTTCCTGAAATGTCCCCCCTCGAAATCAAACGGCTTTCCCATCCAGGGACAGGCCGCGCGAATGCCTTGTTCGCTGTGGGCGGTGTAAGCGTTCTTCATCTGCCCATCACGTCGAGAGGCGCAAGAAGCTGGATTCTTCGCGCTACAGTCGGAAAGAAACAGCCGCGATAGCGGCTTCGTCCAATCCATGGCTTTAAATGAATGGGATGGGCCGCCACCGGAAATCAGGCAACGGTCCTGCAGCGGCGGCGTTAGCCTTCGCCATGAGCATCAAGCAGCTCCATCCCGTCGATCCGTGCCGCCTTGATGTCAAAGGTCAGCGTCTCGCGGCAACCCGCCCCCTGCCCCGCCAATGCGATCATCTGATCGGCGAAGCCCGCGCCGCCTTCGCGCCAGCGCTGCGCCGCAAGGCCCACGCGGTCAGCCTCTTCGATCACCAGTTCACGCGCGGCCAGCAGCCCGTCGATTGCATCCGCGATATTGCCGCGCGGCAGGTGATAGGCGCGTTCCAGCACCCAGACCGTTTCAACCATGACCTCGCGAGCGATCCAGCCCGGCGCATCCTCGGTCAATGCAGAAACCGCCGCAGTGGCCAGCGCCGCCTGCCCCGGATCGTCCTGAGTCAGATAGCGGACCAGAACATTCGTATCCAGCCCGGTCACGTCCCCTGCGCCCCGGTCGTGATCGCCGCCTCCATCTCATCCAGGGAAACCGGTGCCTGCCCGTCCCGCCGCAGCATCCCCGCCAGTTCCGAGACCGGCCTTGTCCGCAGCAGCCGCACCTGCCCGTCATCAAGGATGACATAGCGCACCTTATCCCCCGGCGACAGCGAAAGCGCCTGCCGGACAGCCTTGGGCAATGTGGTCTGCCCCTTTACCGTGATCGTGGATTGCGACATGATTTCCCCAAGGCGTAATCGAACATCGCATTACATATGGCATAACTGCATTGAAAACTCAACGCCTCGCCGATTGTCATACCAGCCCGCAGAACCACCATATCTTTTGATGCGGTAGGACAACTTTTGCGGGAGTCGGGCTGAGCCGCCAATAGTCACGGTAATGGGCGGGTAAACGCCAGATAAGGTGAACACGGACGGGCGGTCTATGAGCAATGGCTTTCGACGGGAAAATCTGAATTGGGTCATCCGCCAGCGGGCTGAACAGCTTGCCGCGCAGCTTAGTGCGCAGCGCGGGAATCTGTTTTCATCCGATGCATACAAGGCGATGCGCAAAATCACCAGCGGAGAGGCCGCCGCCCTTCTGGGGGGAAGCAATGACAGCTATTTGCGCAAGCAGCATCTGGCTGACGGCCACGCCGCGCGGGTATCGCGCAGCGCCAAGGGGGGCGCCGGTCGTACATGCCTCGAACGCGTCGATCTGCGAACGGCTGAACCCTCCTTGTCAGGTATCCCACCTGGTCTGGTTATGTCCGTTTGCCAGGAAATCCAGACCTATGCCGAAGAAAACACCCGGCACTGGCACCACCTTGTCCGAACCGACGACCTTGTTCGACCAATGATCATGGCGCTGATACGCAAGGCTGCATGAAGTTCACGGTTGTGAAATCAGGCAGGACGGTTCACAGCCGTGAACAAACGCAGCGTGCGGTGCCAAAGCAACGCGCGCCGACATCTCAAACATGAAAAGGCAACTGTCTATGCCCTCCTGCTACGCTCATTCCGGTACGTCCGCCGATCGCAGTGACTGGCAGCTTTTGGTGGATCATCTTGCGGCGACCGGCGCGCTGGCGGCGTTGCGGGGTGAGGCAGCCGGGGTTTCGGATGCCGCGCGGCTGGCCGGGCTGTTTCATGATTTCGGCAAATATGACCCGGATTTCGACCGGGTTCTGCGCGGCGAGAATGTCAAGGTCGATCATTCGACGGCTGGTGCGTCGCTGCTGCTAAAGCGCGTGCCGCCTGCCCTTCTGCCCGTCGCCGAGGCGCTGGCCTATGCTATTCTGGGCCATCACGCGGGTCTGCCGGACCGGCGCGGGACGGATGGCAGCATGGATCGCCGGATCAATGGCTTTCGCGACCCGATCGATCCGAAGATCAGCGCCGCTTCCAATCCCGATTTTGCGGCGGCGGCTGGCGAGCTGAAGGCGCTGATGCGGCCCGGCCTTGCCGGGTTTGATCTGTCGGTTGCCACGCGGATGCTGTTTTCCTGTCTGGTCGATGCCGATTTCCGCGATACCGAGGCATTCTATGCCACCATCGAAAACCGTGTGCCGGATCGCGACTGGCCGTCTCTGACCGATCTTCTGCCCGACTGGACCCGCCGCTTCGATATGCATATGGCGGGTCTGCCCGCCGATAGCGACCTGAACCGGCTGCGCGCCGATATTCTGGCGCATATCCGCAGGCAGGCCGCCATGCCGCCCGGCCTGTTCACGCTGACCGTGCCGACCGGCGGTGGCAAGACGCTGGCCTCGATGGGCTTTGCGCTGGATCACGCCACGCAGTACGGGCACCGACGGATCATCCATGCGATCCCCTATACCTCGGTCATCGATCAGACGGCGGCGATCTTTCGCGGCCTTTTCGGCGATGCGGTGCTGGAACATCACTCGGCCATCGACGCCCAAAACTCTGGCCAGCAGGGGCGCGACAAGGCCCGGCTGGCAATGGAGGACTGGGCCGCGCCGCTGGTCGTCACCACCAATGTGCAATTGTTCGAAAGCCTGTTCGCCGCGCGCCCGTCGCGTTGCCGCAAGCTGCACAATATCGCCGGGTCGGTCATTGTACTGGACGAAGCGCAATGCCTGCCGCGCAGGCTGCTGATCCCGACGCTGCGCATGATCGAGGTGCTGACCACGCATTACGGCTGCTCGGTTGTGCTGTGCACGGCGACACAGCCAGCTTTTGACAGCCGCCATTTGAAGCAGGGCGGGCTGGCACTGGAGGGCAGGGAGCTTGCGCCCGATCCGCAGGGTCTGGGGCGCAGGCTGCGCCGGGCGCGGATCCTGCCGGTCGGGCCGATGGGGGACGACTCGCTGATCCGGGCCTTGTCGGCCACGCCGCAGGGTTTCGTGATCGTCAACAGCCGCGCGCATGCGCTGGAACTGTTTCGCGCCGGACAACGGGCAGGGATCGGCGATCTGATCCACCTGACCACACGTCAATACCCGGCACATCGCCGCACCATTCTGGAGGGCATCCGTCAGCGCCTGGGGGCAGAGGCACCGTGCCGTCTGATCGCCACCAGCCTGATAGAAGCCGGGGTCGATCTGGATTTTCCGGTGGGCTGGCGGGCGGCGGCGGGGCTGGATTCCTGCGTGCAGGCGGCGGGCCGCGTCAACCGCAATGGTCGGCACGCGACCGCGGACAGCACGCTGACGGTGTTTTCGCCGGAAGGGCGTGGGGCCCCTGCCGGGATGCAGGCCCTTGCCGCCGCCATGGACCGGGTCGCCGCGCGGCATGACGATCTGCTGTCACCCGAGGCGATTCGCGACTGGTTCGACGAGGTCTATTGGAAAGCCGGCCCCGAGCGGCTGGGTCAGCCCATGGCCGACCGTTTTATCCTTGGGAACAGCGGCACGGATTTTCCCTTTCGCAGCGTCGCGGCGGACTATCGCATGATCGACAGCCCGATGGTGCCGGTCATCGTCCCCGGCGAGGCGGTGGCGCAGGCCGCGATTGCCGATCTGGCGATCGGCAATATTCCTTCGGGGCAGCTCGCGCGCCGTCTGCAATCCTATACGGTTCAGATTCCTGCCGGAGCGCGTGCAAAGCTGGTTGAAAACGGTCATGCGGCCTTCCTGCATCCCGGCCTGCGCGGCGATCAGTTCTGTGTTCTTCATAATATGTCATTATATCATTCGGATAGCGGATTATGGTGGGAGGATTCCGACTATCTGGCCGAAGAAGCCATGATGATCTGACCCTGGCTGCGGTAAATTCCGCTTTCCTTTAGATTGTAAATGCATAAGATCGCCACGACTTATGGAGTATCCATGACCTTCGGTATCTGTTTGCATGTCTGGGGCAAGAACGCCCTGTTCACCCGCCCTGAAATGAAGGTCGAACGTGTTTCCTATGACGTGATGACGCCCTCGGCCGCGCGCGGCATCCTTGAGGCGATCCACTGGAAACCCGCGATCCGTTGGGTCATCGACCGCATTCACGTGCTGGAGCCGGTCCGCTTTCAGTCGATCCGCCGCAACGAGGTCGGGCACAAGGCCCCGGCGGGGACAATCAGGCGGGCAATGAAGCGGGGCGATCTGGAGGGGCTGGGATTACTGGTCGATGAGGATCGCCAGCAACGCGCATCGACCGTGCTGGTGGCGCCCGGCTATGTGATCGAGGCGCATTTCGTCCTGACCGGAAAGGCCGGTCAGGACGACAGCGAGGGCAAGCATCTGGACATCTTCAACCGCCGCGCCGCGCGCGGGCAGTGTTTTCATCAGCCCTGTCTTGGCACGCGCGAATTCGCCGCGCATTTCGCGCTGGTTCCGCCCGGCACGCCCCTGCCCGCCCGCAACCCCGATACTGCCGGGCTTGGTTTCGGCAATCCGCGCGATCTGGGTTTCATGCTGTGGGATATTGACCACGCCGCGCCGGGCCGCCCCTCGCTGTTCTTCCGCGCCAGCCTGCGCGACGGCGTTCTGGAGGTACCGCAACCCGGATCGCCGGAGGTCCGGGGATGAGCCTGCTTGCCTCGCTGGTCCGGGCCTATGACCGCCTGCCCGATGCGCCGCCCTTCGGGTTCTCGGTGGAAAAGATCGGGTTCTGCGTGACGCTGCGCCCCGATGGTGCGGTCGATCAGGTCATCGACCTGCGCGATGACGACAAGAAGCGCAGCCCGAGGATGCTGCTGGTGCCGCAGGCGGTGAAACGCACCGCAGGGATCGCGCCGAATTTTCTGTGGGACAAATCGGCCTATGTGCTGGGCGTGACGGCGGGCGAAGGGAAGCGGACCGCAGATGAACATGCAGGCTTTCGGGCGCGCCATGCGGAATGGTTGCAGGGCGCTGATGATCCCGGTCTGCTGGCATTGGCGCGCTTTTTGAAGGCATGGAAGCCCGAGACATTCGCGCCGCCGGTATGGCCCGACGATCTGAAGGACCAGAACATCGTCTTTGCGCTGGCCAATGAATATCGTGATCGCTTTATCCACGACCGTCCCGCCGCGCGCGACTTGTGGCGCGGGATTGCCGCCGAGGGGGCTTCGCGGCCACAGACCTGCCTTGTGACCGGCGAGGCCGCGCCCGTCGCCCGGCTGCATCCCTCAATCAAGGGCGTCTGGGGGGCACAGTCGTCGGGGGCAAGTCTGGTTTCCTTCAATCTGGATGCCTTTACATCCTATGACCACGATCAGGGCGACAATGCGCCTGTCTCGGAAGCAGCGGCCTTTGCCTATGTGACGGTGCTGAACCGCTATCTGGACAAGGACAGCGGCCACCGGGTGCAGATCGGCGATGCCTCGACGGTGTTCTGGGCGGATTGCACGGATGCGCGCCGCGCCCAGGAGGCCGAGGCGTTTTTCGCCGCCTTTGTCGATCCCGGCGCGGATGAGGACCTTGCCAGCGGCGAAATCCGCGCGCGGCTGGATGCGATCCGGCAGGGGCAGCACCTGTCGCGGATTGCCCCGGATCTGGCCGAGGGGGTGCGGTTTCACGTTCTGGGCCTTGCGCCGAACGCCGCGCGCCTGTCGCTGCGCTTTTACTGGCAGGACGATTTCGGTCGGCTGACGGAGAATTACCAGCGGTTCCTGTCCGATACCGCGATCGCACCGCCCCCGCAGGGCGGCTGGCCGCCCCTGTGGCGCTATCTGGTGGAACTGGCCGCGCAGGGCAAGCGCGAGAATGTGCCGCCGCTGATCGCGGGCGAGTGGATGCGCGCCATCCTGGCCGGTACGCCCTATCCGCTGAGCCTGATGTCAACGGTGCTGATGCGAATACGGGCGGACGGCCAGATCAACGCGCTGCGCGTCGCCATCCTGAAATCCGTCCTTATCCGCAATTTCAAACTGGAGGTTCCCGTGGCGCTCGACCCCGCCAATACCGACCGGGGCTATGTCCTTGGCCGCCTCTTCTCCGTCTATGAAGAGGTGCAACGCGCCGCCCTTGGCGGCATCAACGCGACGATCCGCGACTAGTACTATGGCGCCGCCTCGGCCAGCCCGCAAAAGGTGTTCCGCACACTGGATGCTGGTTCGGCCAACCATTTCGGCAAGCTGCGCAAGACCAGCCGCGGCCGCGCGGTCAATCTGGAAAAGCTGCTGGGT
>NZ_JBKEBL010000280.1:0-3670 GCF_047973135.1 Paracoccus sp. (in: a-proteobacteria) | reverse complement strand
TGAAGCTGAAAGTTTTGCTGCCCTTCAGGATTTCATCCGTATCGGCAATGGAAAATTCCAGCCCCCAAATCTTGGTGGCGTCCCCCCCAAGAGCATCAGTTGCGTCGAACAGGACGTCGATCATATACGCCGTGTTTGCGGTATGGCTGCATACTCCTTTCAATTCGGCCATGGGGTCGCCATCGCCGCAATCCCTGGCCGAAAAGGTGACTGCGGCATTGGCCGCCGCAGCTGTCATCGCCATCGCCAAGGCCGTACCGGCCATGTACGACGCCAAGCGTCTTTCTATTGATTTCATCTCGGCCCCCTCACCGGATGCAAGTGAAATGTACTTACATTTTCAGAATTTGGTGTTCAGATTTTCATCGACAATCGAGAAAATTGACAAGGTACCGGGTACAGAATATCCAACTTGCCCTGTTTCGGCAATCCGGTTGATAAAAATTCAAATCGATCAGACTGAAAAATGCGGGCCACCGCGTTTACACACAATGGCCCGCCTTCGTCTTTCGCGATTACACCCGGCGCTTGCGCCTGATACCGGCGAAAGCCGCCATTCCACCCAGCATCAGCAGGGCCGGTGCAGGCAGAGGGACGAGTGCGGGCTGGACTTCGAATGCGCCAAGCAGGACGTTCGGCGCAAAGAACCTGCCGCCGCCATTGCCCCAACCCTCCATCGTGACATCGGCCTGGCCGTCATTGACCAGCGGAGCCAAGGTCGTGAAGGACAGCGTGCCGATCAGCTCGCCATGAATCAGATCGACCACCGGCCGATAGCGGATGGTGGCATTGTTCAGGCTGCCCGTCGCGAAGCTGTCCACGCTTACCGCACCTGAAAAGGCAAAGGCCCACGAGCTTGGGTGTATCGAGACCTCATCGCGGTCTGTGACGTGGAAATTCAGCCCCCAGATCCTGGCTGCCTCGCCCCCGGTCGTGTCCGTGGCGTCGAAAAGGACGTCGATGGTATAGACCGTGTTTTCGAGGTGGCCACAGGCGCTGTTCAGTTCGGCAATGGTATCGCTGTCGCCGCAATCGCCAGCATCGAAGACAACGGCAGCATGGGCCGCCGTCGTCAGCATGGTGGCAAGGGCTGCGCCTGCCAGATAACACGCAAATCGTCGTAGATTGGATATCATTCCGGATTCCTCACTGGATGTAATTCAAAAGGTACTTACATAAAAAAATGGCATTGACGTTTGGAAAATCGATAAAAGCACGATCAAATAACCAAATAATAATACCGGGATTTTAGATTTCAAACAATACCGGCCGATTAATATAATGAATATCCAATATTATTCGATATATTATGTTTATTTACAGCGTATTGCGGGCAGATCCGTTTCGCGGCGTGGCCGCCCACTACTTTGTCATGATCAATAGATCACGCAAATTATTTGTTTTCAGAAAGAACAGGCCGCCGCGTTGATCGCGGCGGCCATGGTCATTCCCGTTAACAGGCTGGTCAGCCTGCGGATGGTGCCAGCTTGCCGTTGCGCTGCTGGATCATCATGAATGTGTCGAACGTGTATTCGGCTGTCTGCGAATACAGGTACCAGTCGTTGCGATAGGGCAGGATCGCGTCGTACTGTTTCTTGAACCATTCGTTCTGGGCCGACAGTTCGGCGTAAACCTCGTTCGCGGCGGTAAAGGCCGCAGTCAGGATTTCTTCGCTGAAGGACCGCAATTGCGCCCCCGAAGCGACCAGTTCCTTCAGCGCGGTGGGGTTCTTCATGTCGTATTTCGCCAGCATGTTCTGATCGACCGCATGGCAGCAGGTACGCAGCAGCGACTGATAGCTGGCCGGCAGGCCGTCGAACTGGCCCTTGTTGAAGAAAAAGCTGACCGTCGGTCCGCCTTCCCAGAAACCGGGGTAATAATAATAGGGTGCGACCTTCTGGAAACCCAGCTTGCTGTCGTCGTAGGGGCCGACCCATTCGGCTGCGTCGATGGTGCCCTTTTCCAGGGATGGATAGATGTCGCCCCCGGCGATCTGCTGCGGCACGACGCCCAGCTTTTCGACGACACGCCCGGCCAGACCCGAGATGCGCATCTTCAGGCCCTTCATATCGGCAAGGGTGTTGATTTCCTTGCGATACCAGCCGCCCATCTGTACGCCGGTGTTTCCGCCCGGAAAGCTGATCAGACTGTATTGTTCCAGAAAGGCGTTGTAATTCTCGATCCCGCCGCCCTGATAGTTATAGGCCGCCTTGGCCCGCGCGCTGAGACAGAAGGGAAGGTCGGCACCCGGCGCAAAGGCCGGATCCTTGCCCCAGTTGTAATAGCCGACCGAATGGGCGCTTTCGACCGTGCCATCGGTCGCGGCATTGATGGCGTCGAGGCCGGGAACGATCTCGCCGGCAGCAAAAACCTGAATGTTGAACTTGCCATCCGTCGCCTCTTTCAGACGCTGCGACAGCTCTTCCGCGCCACCATAGATCGTGTCCAGCGATTTCGGAAAGGACGACGCCAACCGCCAGTTGATCGTCGGGGTTTCCTGCGCGATGGCCGGTGCGGCAAGTGCTGATCCCGCCGCAGCGGCCGCACCACCGAGAGAGGCCCGCGTCAGAAATGAACGGCGATCCAGCTTATTGGTATCTTTCATAAATTCTCCTCCGTAAAGGGCGGGTGGGCCGACCGGCCCACAGACAACCCGCCTTGAACGTGTGGGCGAGTTTAGCCGCAGATCTGCGGCTGTCGAGGGGTCTTGAGCCTCTGCGTCCCGAAAACCGCAATGCCTTTACGTCAAGTTTGTCCGGTATCGCGCGGCGGGGCGCATCGGGGCGCCCGCGCCGCCAGAAACTCGATCAGCGCAGGATCGAACGCCCTGCATAGACGGCGGTTTCGCCCAGCATTTCCTCGATACGGATCAGCTGGTTGTACTTTGCCAGCCGGTCCGATCGCGCAAGGCTGCCGGTCTTGATCTGCCCGCAATTGGTCGCCACGGCCAGATCGGCGATGGTGGCATCCTCAGTCTCGCCCGAGCGATGGCTCATCACCGAAGTATAGCGGGCGCGGTCGGCCATGCGCACCGCGTCCAGCGTTTCCGACAGCGTGCCAATCTGGTTCACCTTGACCAGCAGGCTGTTGCCGCAGCCCTTCGCGATGCCATCGGCCAGACGCGTGGGGTTGGTCACGAACAGGTCGTCTCCGACCAGTTGCACCGACGCGCCCAGACGGTCGGTCAGCAGCTTCCAGCCCTCCCAGTCATCCTCGGCACAACCATCCTCGATGGACAGGATCGGGTAATCGGCGCACAGCGCGGCCAGATAATCGACATTCTCGGCCGAGGTCAGAACCTTGCCCTCGCCCTTCATGTCGTATTTGCCGCCCTTGAAATATTCGGTCGAGGCGCAGTCCAGCGCCAGCATGATGTCCTCGCCCGGCTTGTAGCCGGCCTTCTCGACCGCTTTCAGGATGAAATCCAGCGCGTCGCGGGTGCTCGAAAGGTTCGGCGCAAAGCCGCCCTCATCGCCCACGCCGGTGGCAAGACCCGCCGAGGACAGTTCCTTTTTCAGTGTGTGGAACACCTCGGAGCCCATGCGCACGGCGTCGCGGATGTTTTCCGCTCTGACCGGCATGATCATGAATTCCTGAATGACGATCGGGTTGTCGGCAGGTTCGCCGCCATAGATGATATTCATCATCGTCACAGGCAGCATGCGGGCAT
>NZ_JBKEBL010000033.1:0-35529 GCF_047973135.1 Paracoccus sp. (in: a-proteobacteria) | reverse complement strand
CGGACCCCCCGCGTCCCGGCCCTGCCGCCGGTTCGGGGCGGCGCGAGGCGGAATTTGTCCTTTTCTGCCCGTGCGGCGAATTTTCTGTCAAATATAGCCTGACGGAAGCCAATTTGATCATCAAATTGGCGCAGCATCAGTATAAAATCAAATAGTTATAGCCTGACAACATAATCAAAGGAAAGTCGTCAGGCTATACGACGAATGGTGGCCAGAGCTGCCGGGCGCGGCCTTTTTGCCATGATCTGCCCTGCCCTGGCGAGCCGGTCGGGCATTGGCGATTTTCCGATTCTTTTGGGGTTCCTCTGCGGACCCTGACGATCCGCGCGCCTGCGGATGGCGGCGTTGCCTGCGGGCGGCAGTGTTGCCTGTGGGCAGGTCAGGGCTTGATTTGTGGGATGTCTCGCGGTAGGTTCAATTAGTGATAGTATGTCTTATAATATGGACCAAATTGTAATGACCGACGCGCTTGCGGGGATCCTGCCTGTTCTGCCGACGCCGTTCACCGCCGCCGGAAGCGTGGATTTCGCCGCCATGGCCGGGCTTGTGGAATTTGCGCGGGATGCGCGGGTCAGCGGCGTGGTGTTTCCCGGATTTGCCAGTGAGGTCGAGCATCTGACCGGGGAAGAGCGCCGCGCGGCGCTGGCCGAGGTGGTGCGCGCGGTGGACAACGCTTTTCCGGTTGTGGCGGGGGCCAGCGCCGGAACGGCCGCCGAGGTGATCACGCATGGCTGGGAGGCGCGCGATCTGGGGCTGCGCTGGCTGATGATCCAGCCGCCGAAATCCGTCGGCGCGGGGGCAGGCGAAGTGATCGCCTTTTTCGCGGAAATCACCGCCTCTTTGCCGGATACGCGGATCGTGCTGCAAAACGCCCCTGCGCCGCGCGGATCGGACCTGCTGCCGGGCACCATTCTGGAGATTGTCCGGGCCGTTCCGCAAATCGCCTATGTCAAGGAAGAGACCCTGCCCGCCGGTCCCGCGATCAGCGCGATTCTTGCGGGCAGGCCGGCGCATCTGCTGGGGGTGATCGGGGGCGGGGGCGCGCGCTATATTCTGGACGAATACCGGCGGGGGGCCTGCGCGGCCATGCCTGCCGTCGAAATCGCGGCCGAACATGTGGCGATGGACCGGGCCTGGCGCGGGGGCGATCCGGCACGGGCGCGCGATCTTTATGTGCGCACCCTGCCGTTGCTGACGCTTCAGGCGGTCTATCGCATGCGGCTGACCAAGCATGTGATGATGCGGCGCGGGGTTCTGGCGAATGCAGATGTCCGCGCGCCCACGCCACCGATGGATGCCATCGCGATTGCCGATATCGACGCCAATCTGGCCGAGCTTGGCATCCCGGATTCCGGTTGACGGGGCAGTTCATGACCGATCCTGTCACATCCGTTCACGTCTTTACCCTGACCCTGCAGCGCGAGACGCCCTATCTGGGCGCGGCCCGTCCGGGCGAAAAGCCGAACGCACAGGGCTATCTGGTGCGCCGCGGGAACCGGACGGTCTATCCGGTCTTTGACCGCTCGGTTCTGGTGCGGATCAGGACGGCGCAGGGCGTTACCGGCTGGGGCGAGACCTATGGGCTGGTTGCGCCCGGCGCGGTGGGGGCGCTGATCAACGACCTGCTGGCGGGATTTGTCATTGGCCGCGATCCGGCGGATCCGGCGGCGATCTTTGACGATCTTTACGACCTGATGCGGGTGCGCGGATATACTGGCGGGTTCTATGTCGATGCGCTGGCCGCCATTGACATCGCGCTGTGGGACATCGCGGGACGACAGGCAGGGCGGTCAGTGGCCGATCTGCTGGGCGGGGCAAAGCAGGCGCGGATCCCGGCCTATGTCTCGGGGTTGCCTGAACCGACGCGCGCGCTTCGTGCGGCGCTGGCTGCATCCTGGCAGGACAAGGGGTTCAATGCCTTTAAATTCGCCACTCCGGTCGCCGATGACGGCCCCGAGGCCGAAATTGCCACATTGCGGGCCACACTTGGGGCGGATGCGCTGATCGCGGCGGATATGCACTGGAACCAAAGCGCGGAACGGGCGCTGTCGCTGATCGGCGGAATGGCCCGGCATGGGCTGTGGTTCGCCGAGGCACCGGTCCGGACCGAGGAAATCGCCGAACTGGCCCGCGTCACCGCCGCCAGCCCTGTGCCCATTGCCGTAGGCGAGGAATGGCGCACCCATTACGACATGCTGCACCGTATCGAACGCTGCCGCATCGGCATCGTCCAGCCCGAAATGGGACACAAGGGCATCACCGGATTCATGCGCATCGGGCGGCTGGCCGAACAGCACGGCATTGCCGTCATGCCGCATGCGACCATCGGCTGCGGGATTTTTCTGGCCGCCAGCCTGCATGCCAGCAGCGCCCTGACGATGACGCGCTTTCATGAATTTCAGCATTCGGTTTTTGAACCGAACCGCCGCCTGCTGACCGGAGGAATGGAATGCCGGGAAGGGTTCTATACGCCTCCGGCGGGCGCGGGTCTGGGGGTGGCGCCATCGGACGAAGCCATTGCAATGCTGAGGCCGCTTCAGGCGATGACCAACAGATAATCAGAGGAGGAAAACCCATGAAGATCAAAGCATTTCTTGCCACGGTCGCCACGGCCGGCCTGCTGGTGTCCGGGGCTGCGGCCGAGACGCTGGTGCTGGTGAATGCCGATACGATCGGATCGCCCATGGATCAGATGAACGCGCATTTTGCGGAACTGATCCGGGACCGCTCGAATGGCGAGATCGAGGTGAATTACATCACCGGCAACCAGCTTGGCACGCCGCCGCAGGTCATGGACCAGATCTCGGCCGGGTCGCTGGATGCTTTGGGCACCGCCGCCGCCTGGCTGTCGGCCTATGCGCCAGACACGCAGATCCTGACCTGGGGTTTCACCTTCCGTGATGGCGCGCATATGCAGGCATTCTTTGACAGCCCGCTGTTCGAGGGGCTTGTGACCGACATGCGTGACACGGGCCGGATCCGCGTGCTGTCTGCCGGTCCGACCGAACCGCGCGTTGCCTTTCTGACACAACCCCTTGGCGAGGATGGCGCATTCACCGGGCGCAAGATGCGGATCCCGCAGATCCCGTCCTATCTGGAGCTTTGGAAAGCGCTTGGGGCGCAGCCGACGCAAGTGGCCTGGAGCGAGGTTTATCTGGCCATGAGCACGGGCGTCGTCGATGGTGCCGAAGGTCCGCCCACCGCCGCCATCGCACAGCGGTTTCACGAGGTGGCGAAGAACATTTATCTGACCGACCATGTCTGGGCGACCTCGACCATCCTGATCAACGAGGACAAGTTCAGCAGCATGTCGCCCGAACATCAGGCCATCGTCGCGCAGGCGGCGAAGGATTCGACGCAATGGGCCTATGAGGACGCCACTGCCCGCCGACAAGAGGTTCTGGCCCGGATGACCGAGGCGGGGGCGACGGTCAGCGAATATGACGCGACCCGGTTGCAGGACATCGCGCGCAAGGCCGTGGCCGGGGTCGAGGCCGAAGGGCTGTGGCGCAAGGGGCTGTTCGACGAGGTTCAGCAATTACAGTGATCGCGCGGCCGCCGGGCGCGGGGGTCCGGCGGCGATCCATTTGGGGGGGGATATGCAACGCATCCTGAAAGCCATGGTCATCTGGATGGGCCGGATCGAAATGGCCCTGTCGATGATCCTGCTGATCCTGATCGTCGCCACCATCGCGATGCAGATCGTGGCCCGCTATGTCTTTAGCGCGCCGGTTCCGTGGATGGAGGAAAGCGTGACGATCATGTTCATCTATGTAACGCTTCTGTCGGCGGCGGTGGTGGCCAGGGAAAAGCGCCATATCGTCGTGGATCTGTTTCCTGCGGGCCCGCTGTCTCGGCGGCTGGGGGTGGCCATGTCAGTGCTGACGATCGCGATTTTGGTGCTGGTCCTGACCAGCATCGGCCCCATCGTCACGGTCGAGATGCGACGCAACACCGTGTCGCTGCCGTGGAATTTTCCGCTGGCCTGGTACAACTCCTTTCCGCTGATCTATTGCTTTGGCTCGATCATCCTGTCCATCGCCTATGATCTGATCTTCGAGCGAAAGGCCCAACAGGAGGCGCTGGTCTGATCATGGACGCCCTGATCCTTCTGACCATCCTGTTCGGCCTGATCTTCCTGCGCATGCCGGTGCCCTTTGCGATGCTGACGGCCTCGGCGGGGTTCATCCTGATCCAGACATGGTTCGGCAGTAACCCGCTTTTCGCCATCGCCGGGCTGAAGGTCATCGCGCAGCGCATGACCCCGTCGCTGGAAAGTTTTCCCTTGCTGGCGATTCCGTTGTTCGTGCTTGCCGGGAACCTGATGAACGCGACCGGTATCTCGGACCGGATCTTTGCCTTTGCCAAGGCGCTGGTTGCGCATATCCATGGCGGGCTGGCGCATGTGAACGTGCTGGCCTCGATCGTCTTTTCGGGCATGTCGGGGGTCGCCACCGCCGATGCCGCCGGACTGGGTGCGATCGAGATCAAGGCCATGACCAGGGCCGGCTATGACCGCGCCTTCAGTGCCGCAGTGACCGCCGCCTCGTCGATCATCGGGCCGGTCATTCCGCCAAGCGTGATCATGGTGATCTATGCGGTGCTGTCGGGCGAATCCATCGCCAGACTGTTTCTGGCGGGGATCCTGCCGGGGCTGCTGCTGGGTTTCATCCTGATGTTCGTGATCTATGCGCTGGCCGTTACCGGCAGGGTGCATTCGCCGCGCACGCCACGCGCCGGCTTTCGCGAATTGACCTGCTCGGCATGGCGCGCGCTGCCGGGGCTGATGGCACCGGTGCTGCTGGTCACGGGGCTTCTGACCGGTGTGGCCACGCCGACCGAACTGGGTGCCATCGTGACCGTCTATGCCATCGCTCTGGGTCTTGCCTCGCGCGAACTGACATGGACGGGCTTTGTCACGGCGCTGCGCACCACCGTCTGTACCATCGGCGCGCTGGTCTTTATCCTGGCCTGCGCCGCGCCCATTTCCTGGATCATTTCGGTGCTGAACGTGCCCGCGATGCTGCAAGAGGGGCTGCTGGCGATTTCGGACAATCCGGTCGTACTGCTGATCATGATCAATATCATGCTGCTGATCGCCGGGCTGTTTCTGGAAACCACGGCGATCCTGCTGATTGCGGTGCCGACGTTGCTGCCGCTGGTGCGGACGATCGGCATGGACCCGACGCAATTCGGGGTGATGATGATCTTCAACCTGCTGATCGGCTCGATCACGCCGCCTTTCGGGGTCATCCTGTTCATCATGATGGACATCGCCAAGGTCAGCTATGGCGCGTTGATCCACGCGTTGCTGCCTTTTTACGTGCCCATCGTCGTCACGCTGATCCTGATCACTCTTGTCCCGGCGATCACGCTGTTCCTGCCTGAACTGGTGGCGGGTGGCGCGCCCTGACCTCGCCTTGCCAAACACGAAAGAGAGACGATGAAAATTCTTGTAACAGGCTCTTCGGGCCGGATCGGATCCTGTGCGGTGGAACGGCTGCTGGCGGGCGGCATGGCGGTACGGGGCATGGACATGCGGGCCTCGGGGCGCGAAGGGGTGCGCCGCTATGACGAGATTGTGGCCGGGTTCGATCAGCCCGACGCCGCGACCGCCGCCATGAAGGGCGTGGATGCCGTGCTGCACCTTGGGGCCTTCATGTCATGGGTGGCCGGGGACCGGGCCGCGATGTTCTCGGCCAATGTCGAGGCCACGCGCGTCCTGCTGGACGCGGCGGCAGCGGCGGGTGTGCGGCGCGTTGTCTTTGCTTCGTCCGGCGAAGTCTATCCCGAGAACGCCCCGCAATTCCTGCCCGTGACCGAAGATCACCCGCTGCACCCCAACAGCCCCTATGGCCTGACCAAACTGCTGGGCGAAGAGATGGTGCGATTTCATCAGCGCGCCGGGTCGTTCGAAACGGTGATCCTGCGCTTTTCGCATACCCAGAACGCGGACGAGCTGCTGGACGAGGACAGCTTTTTTTCAGGGCCACGCTTTTTCCTGCGTCCGCGCATTGCCCAGCAGCGCCGTTTCGGAAACGAGACCGTGGCCCGGCTGCTTGAGGCTGCCGATCCCGGCCAGCCCGCGCATGTTCTGGCGCGCAATCAGCAGGGCCGCCCGTTCCGGATGCATATCACCGACACGCGCGACATGGTGCAGGGGCTTGAACTGGCGCTGGACCGGCCTCAGGCGGCGGGGCGCGTCTTTAATCTGGGCGCGACCCGGCCCGTCGATTTTGCGCCGCTTGTGGACCGGATGTCGGCAATCACCGGTTATCCCGTGGTGACTGTCGATCTTCCCGGCGCGGGTGTCTACTATGAGACTTCGAACGAAAAAATCCGCAATGAATTGGGGTTCAAGCCGGAATGGACAATCGACCGGATGCTGGCCGGGGCGGCCGAGGCCAGAAAGGCGCGTCAGACAAGGTGATCGCCCCGCAAAAGGCCATTCCAACCGGCGCGGCCGCCCTTGCCAAGGGGCTGGCGTTGCTGGATCTGGTGGCCGATGCGGAAAGCCCGCTGCGCTTTGCCGAACTGATGCGGCAATCGGAATTGCCCAAGCCCACCTTCGCGCGGATCCTGCGGACGCTGATCGCCTTTGGTCTGGTCCGCCATGACGAGGCCAAGGGCACCTATACGCTGGGGCCGCGCTTTCTGGAACTGTCGCACCGGGTCTGGGACATGTTCGACCTGAACTCTGTCGCCCTGCCCGAGCTTGAGCGGCTGTCAAAGGATCTGGGCGAGACGGTGGCCCTGTGCCGGTTGGATCAGGATCAGGGCAGTGCAGTCTATCTTGCGGCGCGCTCGGGCGCGGGGCTGGGGGTGCTGATCGAGACAGGCCACCGGGTGCCGCTGCATTGCACCGCCGCCGGCAAGGCGCTGCTGGCCTTTCAGGAACCGACCCTCGGGCGCGGGCTGGTCGAAAGGCTGACGCTGGAACGGTTTACCGAAACCACCCTGACCAGTCCGGGCGCGTTGACCAGCGATCTTGCCCTGACCCGTGCGCGCGGCTATGCGATTTCCATGCAGGAACATCTGCCGGGGGTGAATGCCGTCGCGGTCGCGATCGGCGCGCCCGATGGCACGCCGCTTGGCGCGCTGGCGGTGCTGGCCCCGGCCTCGCGGCTGGACGAGACGAATATCCACCCGGTCGGGCGTGACCTGATCGCCGCCGCGCGGCGGATCACCGGATCGGCGGGCGCGGTCGCCATCAGTTCCCGGCCGCAGCCGCGCAACCGGCAGTCGCGCAAGATGGCCGATCTGGATTGCATCCTGCCATGGGGGGCGCAACTGGGCGAGGCGCCGGTCTGGCACCCGCTGGAGCAGCGCCTCTACTGGGTCGATATCCTGCGCCCGGCGGTTTATCGCTTTGACCCGACAACCGGCGTGAACGATATCTGCGTGCTGGACAAGCTGGTCAGCGCGGTTCTGCCCCGTTCCGACGGCGGGGTGATGATCGCCACGCTGGACGGGATCGAGACGCTGGATTTCGACAGCGCCCGCACCGTGCCTTTGTGTCATCCGGAACGCGATCGCCCCGAGAACCGGCTGAACGACGCCAAGGTCGGGCGGGGCGGGGCGATCTGGGTCGGTTCGATGCGGATGGATGCCGCAAGGCCGACCGGCGCGCTGTACCGTGTCGATCCCGATGGCAGTTTCGCGCGCAAGGAAAGCGGCGTCACCGTGTCGAACGGCCTTGGCTGGAGCCCGGACAGCGGCACCTTCTATTTCGTCGATACCGTGCCCGGCCTGATCTATGCCTATGACAGCGCGCCGGGAACCGGCAGTCTGGATAACCGCCGCGTCTTTGCGCGCATCCCGCCCGAGGATGGTCGCCCCGACGGTCTGGCCATCGACAGCGAGGGCGGTGTCTGGTGCGCCCTGTGGGACGGCTGGGGGCTGCGCCGCTATCGCCCCGATGGCACACTGGATTTCATGATCGAACTGCCAGTGCCGCGCCCGACCAGCCTGTGCTTTGGCGGCGCGGCAAATGACACGCTGTTCATCACCAGCGCCCGCACCCGCCTGCCCGCATCCACCCTGTCCGAGGCGCCGCTGTCCGGGGGGCTGTTTTCCTGCAAGCCCGGCATCAGCGGCCTGACCTCGAACCTGTTCACCCCCTCAGGATAGGTCGCGCATGGGCTTTTCTCCGCAAGAACTGTTTGATCTCACGGGCCGAGCCGCGCTGGTCACGGGGTCCAGCCGGGGCATCGGTGCCGCGATTGCGCAGGGCCTTGCCGCAGCGGGGGCACGGGTATTTGCGCATGGGCAGTCCTCTGCATCGGCAGTCGGAACCGTTGCAGCCATTGCCGGGGCCGGCGGCCGGGCCGAGGCGGTGGCGGGCGATCTGGCCCGACCGGGGCAGGGCGAGGCGCTGATCCGGGAATGCGAGGCGCGGGCGGGGGCGCTGGATATTCTGGTCATCAATGCATCGGTGCAGATCAACGCCCCGCTGGCCGGGGTGACAGAGGCCGATCTGGCCTTGCAGATCGACGTGAATCTGCGCGCCACCATCGACATGCTGCGCGCCTGCCTGCCGCCCATGGCGGCGCGCGGCTGGGGCAGGGTGGTCGGCATCGGCTCGGTCAACCAGTCGGCACCGAAACCGGTCGTCACGGCCTATGCCGCGACCAAAGCTGCGCAGCATAACCTGATCCAAAGCCAGGCGCGCGCCTATGCGGGAACCGGCGTGACGCTGAACACCCTGTCCCCCGGCCTGATCGACACCGACCGCAATGCCGGCCGCAAACTGTCGGATCCGGCGGGATGGGATGCCTATGTCGCGCAGGTCAACTGGATGGGCAGGGCGGGCCTGCCGGGCGAGATGGTCGGCGCGGCCCTGCTGCTTGCATCCGACGCCAGCAGCTTCATGACCGGCGAGGTGATCACGCTGTCGGGGGGGATGTAAGCCGCCGCCGCATCCGGGCTTAGCCGGGCCAGTTCAGATAGCCGTTAACCCCGGCATTGCGGGGGTCGGCCCCGGTTTCCCCCGACAGGGCGCGGCCATCGGCCAGCACACGGGCAAGGGTTTCGGCCACGACAGGGGCCTGTTCGGGCAGCAGGTTGCAGGGGTCAAGCTGGAAATATCCCAGCTCTACCTCGTGATCGCGGACGATCAGCGCGGGGTTTTGCCGGGCCAGCGCCCCGGCGAATTGCGCCGCGCTGGCCCCGGCGATGCTGGTATCGACATTGATCTGTAACCGGTCCAGCGGGTTGTTCGTCGGGTCCGGCACGATTGTGGCGCGAATGCCGGGCAGACCCGCGACCGCATCCCGCCACAGGTCCAGGGCCTCGCGTTCCCGGCGGCGGATGGCAGGGGCGTCGCGGGTCATCCAGCCCTCTATCGCGGCGATCAAGCCCGCGATGCTTTCCTTGCCGATCTTCATGCCGCGCCCGATGCCGATATTCTGCAAATAGGCCGCGCGCACCAGATCGCGCCGCCCGGCAACGATCCCCGACGTAGGCCCGGCCAGAAATTTGTGCCCCGAATAGATCGCCAGATCGGCCCCTTGGTCGATGAACCCGGTCAGATCGTATTCCGAGGCCGCATCGACGATCACTGGCACCCCCCGCGCATGCGCGATCTCGGTGAAGCGCGCGAAAGGGATCTGGCCGTAATGGACGACGTGATGCGACACGACATAAAGCGCCGCCGCGACACTGTCATCCAGCGCCGCCACAAGCTGATGATCGGCGCAATGCGTCGATGAACCAATCTGGCGCAGCGTACCCCCGGCCAGCGCCACAGCCGTGCCGATGGCGGCACCATAATGGCACAGATGCCCGGCCTGCGCGACGATGGCCGATTTCGGACCGGGGGCTTGCGGCAAAGCCTCGGCCCGCGCGGCGTCAAGCCCCGAGATGCAGCCCGCCGCGCAAAGCGAAATCCCGGCGCTGGCCGAGGCGGTGACACAGCCCGCCTCGGCCCCGGTCAGCCGGGCGATCACGCCGCTGGCGCGGGCCTGCAATTCATGCATGCGGACAAAGCGGCCCATGGCCACGGCGGTGGCCTGCCCGACCGCCGGATCCGTGACCGAGGATCCAAGCCCGGTCATCGTTCCGCTGACATTGATGATGCGGGTAAAGCCCTGTTTGTCGTGCCAGTCCCACATGCTGTCAGTCATTACGCCTCTCCTGCCTCGAAGATCGCCTCGATCTCGACGGTGATGTTGTTGGGCAGCGAACCGACCCCGAAGGCCGAGCGCGCATGTGTGCCCGCCTGACCGAAAACCTCGGCCAACAGCAGCGATGCGCCGTCGATCACATAGGGATGGTTCTCGAAATCCGGGCTGGCATTGACCAGCCCCAGCAGCTTGACCACGCCCGACACGGCGTCAAGGCTGCCCATCGCGTCGCGCAGCGCCCCGAGGATGTTCACCGCCACCAGCCGCGCATGGTCGCGCGCCTCATCGGCGGAAACCCCGGCCCCGACCTTGCCGCGACACAGGCTGCCATCGGCGCGAACCGGCCCCTGTCCCGAGACATACAGCAGATTGCCGGTGCGGCGCACATTGCAGAAGGCCCCGATAGGGGTCGGCGCGGCTGCGGGAAGCTGGATCCCCAGCGCAGCAAGGCGTTGCGAGGGTGTGGTATTCAGATCAAACACGGACATATAACTCTTCTGTTTTCTTGCAATAGCTTTGATGGGCCGGGCCCACGGTGACGGGGTCGGGACGGCCCCGGGCGCAAACCTCGGAGGCGACCGGGCAGCGGGTGCGGAACACGCAACCAGAAGGAGGGTTCAGGGGGCTGGGAATGTCGCCGGCCAGAATGGTCCGTTGCCGTTCCAGCGTTGGATCCGGCAGTGGGATCGCCGACAGCAGTGCCCTAGTATAGGGATGCGCGGGGTTGTCATATAGCGGCCGCGAGGGGCCGATCTCGACCAGACGGCCCAGATACATCACGGCGATCTGGTCGCAGAGATATTCCACCACCGACAGGTCATGCGCGATGAACAGCATGGTCAGGTTGCGCCGGTCGCGCAGATCCAGCAGCAGGTTCAGCACCTGCGCCTGAATCGACACGTCCAGCGCCGAGACGCTTTCATCGGCCACGATGAACTCGGGTTCCAGCGCCAGCGCGCGGGCGATGCCGATCCGCTGACGCTGTCCGCCGGAAAATTCATGTGGATAGCGGCTCATGTGGTCGGCGTTCAGCCCGACCTCTTCCAGAAGCCCGGCGACCGTATCGCGCTGGCTGGCGCGGGTGCCGATGCCATGGGCCTTCAGCCCTTCGGCGATGATCTCGCCGACCCTCAGGCGCGGGTTCAGCGACGAAACCGGATCCTGAAAGATGATCTGCATCCTGCGCCGCGCCTCGCGCATTTCACCGGGGTTCAGGCGGTTCAGATCCTGGCCGTCGAACAGCGTCTGCCCCGAAGTTGGTTCGATCAACCGCAAGAGGCTGCGCCCCAGCGTGGTCTTGCCCGACCCGCTTTCCCCGACCAGCCCGGTGATTGAGCCGCGCGGAATGTCAAAGCTGACATCGCTGACGGCATGCACCTCGCCGCCGGGGACCGGAAAGGTCTTGGTCAGGTTGCGCAGTTGCAGCAGCGCGTCAGGGCTGGTTCCGTCAGGCATGGGCGGTTTCTCCGGCGTTGACACAGGCGACGCGGTGGTTCTGGCCGATATCGGTCAGCGATACGGGCACGGCACAGGCATCCGAGGCCATCGGGCAGCGTGGCGCAAAGGCGCAGCCCGGCGGCATGGCATGCAGCCCCGGAACCGCGCCCGCGATGGGCACCAGTCTTTCGCCCTGCGGTCGCCCCGGCACCGGGATCGAGCGCAGCAGCCCGCGCGTATAGGGATGGGTGGGCCGCGCAAACAGCGGTCTGGCCTGCGACTGTTCCACGATGGCCCCGGCATACATCACCGCGACATCGTCGGCCATTTCGGCGACGACGCCCATATCATGCGTGATGAACAGGATCGACATGCCCAATTCGCGCTGTAACCGCCGCATCAGGTCCAGGATCTGCGCCTGAATGGTGACATCCAGCGCGGTTGTCGGCTCGTCAGCGATCAGCAGCGCCGGGTTGCAGATCATCGCCATGGCGATCATCACCCGCTGGCGCATGCCGCCTGACATCTCGTGCGGGTACTGGTCCATCCGCGCGGCGGCACCGGGGATTTCGACCAGTTCCAGCATCTCAAGCACCCGCCTGCGCCTGGCCGCTGCATCCGGATCGCCATGCAAAAGCAGCATCTCGCCAATCTGGTCGCCGATGGTGAACAGCGGATTCAGCGAGGACATCGGTTCCTGAAAGATCATCGCGATTTCCGCGCCGCGCATCCGGCGCTTGTCGGCCTCGGGAACGGCGGTCAGGTCGGTTTCGCCGCCCTCGCGCCGTCGATAGCGGATCGCCCCGCCTGCGATCAGGCCGTTGCGCGGCAACAGCCCCATGATCGCCAGGGACGAGACGGACTTGCCCGATCCGCTTTCGCCCACCAGAGCCAGCGTCCGGCCCGGATACAGCGTAAAGCTGACATCGCGCAGTGCCGTGACCACCGATTGCCGCGACCTGAAATCCACCCGCAGATTGCTGACGTCAAGAATGGGGGCGTCGCTCATGGGATCCTCCTTGCGGCGGGCTGGACCGATGCGCCGATTACCGTCATGCGCGGTTCGAAGAAACGGTCGATTTCCAGCGTTGCGCCAAGGCTGTCGCGTGCCACCTCGCGATGGTCGGACAGGTCGAACACGGTGAAATCCGCCCGCTGGCCGGGGGTCAGCCCGCCGCACGCGTCAAGGCCCAGAATCGGGCGGGGCCGTTCGGTCACGGCGGCCACGACTTCGTCGAGGGGCAGCCCGACGGCCAGCAGCTTGGACATGGTGGTCGCCATGTCATGCACCGGCCCGGCGATATTGCGCAGATGCAGATCCGTCGAGATCGAAAAGGGCCGCAGCCCTTCGGCCAGCGCGCGGCGGGCCATGTCAAAGCTGAACGAGGCCGCGCCATGGCCGATATCCATCCGCACGCCTTCATCCGCCAGCCGCTTGGCAAGGGCAAAGACGCGCGGCGTGTCACCGATGGACCCGGCCCTCTTGCCATTGAAGCAATGGGTCACGATATCGCCGGGGGTCAGGATCGCCAGCACCTCGTCGATCAGGGGATCGGGTTCGCCGATATGAACCATCAGCGGCAGGTCCAGAATCTCGGCCACGCGCTTGGCGATCCGGGCGGGCGAGATGCCCCAGCCGCGGGTGATTACGCCCGAGGCGCGGACCTTGATGCCGCAGATCACGTCGCGATTGGCCTCGGCCACGGCAAGGGTGCGGTCCACATTGATGCTGCAATCGGGGGCGATCAGTTCTGATACGCGGTTGCAGGCAACCAGCCCGATAGAGCCGATATTCAGAAAGGCCCGGATGGTTTCCTGCCCCGGTTCGATGACATATTCACGCAGCCCGTGAAACGCCGCCTCGCCCGCCGATCCGGCATCGGCCATGGCCGTGACGCCGGTTGCCCGGCCCGCCTGCTGCGGGCGCACAGAAATATCGGTGCCGCCGTGCCAGACATGGACATGCAGATCGCACCAGCCGGTGCTGAGCCAGCTTCCGCCGCAGTCGATTTTCCGCGCCCCTGCGATGGGGGCACCGGCCACTGCCCCGGCCTCATCGACAAAGATCGAGGCGGGCGCGGCATCAAAGCCGATAGCCCTGAAATTCGTCAGCTCAAGCGCCATGTCACAGATCCTTCGCCAGACGCGGATCCAGCGCGTCGCGCAGCCCGTCGCCGATCATTTGCAGCGACAGCACCGAAACCGAAATCGCCATGCCGGGAAAAACGATCAGAAAGGCGGCCTGATCCAGATATTGCCGCCCCTCATTGATCATCGTGCCCCATGACGGGGTGGACGGGTCGATGCCCACGCCCAGAAAGGACAGGCCCGCCTCGGCCAGCATCGCATATGCGAAGATGAACGTGGCCTGCACGATGATCGGCGACAGGATGTTGCGCAGAACATGGGTGAACATGATCGTCAGGGTTGACGACCCAAGCGCCCGTGCCGCCTCGACATAGGGCAGTTCGCGGATCACCAGAGTCGAGGCCCGCACGATGCGGGCGATGCGCGGGGCGTAGACGATAGAGAGCGCGAGGACGACATTCACGATGGACCCGCCAAGGATCGAGACCAGCGCGATAGCCAGCAGAATGTCGGGAAAGGCCATCATCGCATCGACCAGCCGCGACATGGGCGCATCAAGCCGACGAAAGAACCCGGCGACCAGACCGATGGCAATGCCGATGACGGATGCCAGCGCGGCGACGCCAATGCCGATGCTCAGCGATACCTGGCCCGCATAAAGCAGGCGGGCAAAGGCGTCGCGGCCAAAGGCGTCGGCTCCGAACAGGAAATCCGCTCCGGGCGGGGTCAGCCGCGCCCGGACCGACATTTTCATCGGATCGGCCGAGGTCACGAAAGGTGCGAAAAGGCACAGGCCGACGATCAGGACAAAGACGATCAGCGCCACCAGAACGGCCCGGCGCGACAACAGCAGCGCCATGAAGGTCGGCTCGGTGCCAGCGGAAGCGGTTGCAGCCATGTTCCCCTCGCTTAGTATTTCACGCGTTTATCGACCAGCAGATACAGCAGGTCGGTCAGCAGGTTGATCAGCACGTAAAGCGACGCCACCACGATCAGGGTGCCCTGAATCACCGGATAGTCCCGCCGCAGCACGGCGCTGACGACAAGATTGCCCATGCCGGGGATGTTGAACACGCGTTCGGTCACGACCGCGCCCGACACCAGCAGCGCGAAGGTCAGGCCGACCACGGTGATGATCGGGATCGCCGCGTTTTTCAGCGCGTGGCGCAGCACCACCCGCGCCTCGCCCATGCCCTTGGATCGGGCGGTGCGGACATAATCCTCGCCCAGAATGTCCAGCATCGAGGCGCGGGTAAAGCGCAGGATCAGCGCCGAATTGACGATACCCAACACGATCGAGGGCAGGATCAGAAAGCCCATCCGCTGAAAAAAGCCCGCATCCGGCCCGCCATAGCCCGAGGCGGGAAACCAGCCCAGATCGGTCGCCAGATACCGCTGGAACATCAGCCCGGTCCAGAAACTGGGGATCGAGGCCGCAAGCATCGCCGTGGTGATCGCCGCCTGATCCAGAAACGACCCGCGCCGATAGGCGGCATAGATGCCTATGGGCGTCGCGATCACCAGCGCGATCAGCAGCGAAAAGACCGACAGGAAGATCGTCGGCTCGGCCCGGCCCGCCAGTACTTCGGTCACGGGCTGGCGAAAGAACAGCGATGTGCCCAGATCGCCCCGCGCCGCATTCGCGACAAAGGCCAGATATTGCACAAAAATCGGACGATCAAGGCCCAGATCGGCACGCAGGGCGGCGGCCTCTTCGGGCGATGCCTCGGGGCCCAGCATCAGCGAGGCGGGATCGCCGGGGGCAAGGCGCACGATGACAAAGGCGATGGTCAGCACCAGGAAGACGACGACCATCATCCCCACGAGGCGCTTGAAAATATAGCGGGCCATGGTGTTTCCGGCTGGCTGTGACAGGGGCAGGGGTTCACGGGTCAAGGGATGCCCCGGCAGGGCGCGGGGCATCCCGAAGCCGCCTATTCGGGCAGGGTCACGTTCCAGAAGAACGGCCAGGGGTTAGCGGGCACGCCCTCGACCCCCTTGCGCACGCCGGACAGGGCGTTGAACGCGCCGATCTTGATAAAGCCGACATCCTCGAACACCTGCTGCTGAAGCTGGGCAAACAGTTCCTTGCGCTTTTCCAGATCGGTTTCGGTGGTGAACCGGGCGAGGATCTCATCCTTTTCGGGGTTCGACCATCCCAGACGCGAGGTCTTGTCATAAAGATTGGTCAGCGCCGGTTCGGGCAGGAAGGGCGAATGCGTGATATAGATGTCCCATAGCGCCGGATCGTCGCGCCGCTCGCCCAGGGTGGCCCAGTCCACCACATCCAGTTGCACCTTGAAGCCCGCCGCCTCCAGCATCATCTTTGCGACTTCGGCCATCTTGAAGTGGAATTCATATTGACGCGAGGTCAGAATGCGCAGCGGTGTGCCGTCATACCCGGCCTCTTTCAGAAGCTCGGCGGCCTTGGCCTGATCGTTCTGATTGAACAGCTCGCCCCCGGCATCGTTGCGCCAGATCCAGCCTTCGGGATAAAGCGGGCCGTCGGTCAGGAAGAAATTATCGTCGCCAAAGGCCGCGAACAGCATGTCGTCGATGGGCAGCGCGGCCTGCACGGCAAGACGGATGGTCTTGTCGGTCATCAGCCCGGCCTTGTGGTTGATCGCGAAGATCGGCCAGCCAAAGGGCCTGAGCAGCATCGGATCTGCGGCGTCCGATGATTCCAGCCGGCCAAAGCTTTCGGCGGGCAGGCCATCGGCAAAGGCGAACTGGCCTGACAGCAACCCCTCGACACGGGTATTCGGGTCCGGCACCGGCACGAAACGAATCTCGTCCACGCTTTGCGCGCGCTTGCCCGCAGCGCCGTCCGAGGGTTCGTCCCGCGACACATAGTCATCAAACTTGACCAGTTGCAGATACTGGTCGGGCACATGCCGGGCGATCTTGTAGGGGCCGGTTCCAACCACGTTTTCGATGGTGTCGGCGATGATCTCTTCCGGATAGATCGCGGCGGCCGAGTTCGAAAAGGCCAGCAGCGACAGCAGCGGCGAGAACGCCTCTTTCATGGTGATGGTCACTTCGTAATCGCCGGTGGCCTCGACCGAGGCGATCTTGTCGGCGACAAGCTTGCCGCGCGAGGCAACCGCAAGCCAGCGATTCAGCGAGGCGACGACATCCTTCGCATCCATGGCCGAACCGTCGTGGAAGGTGATCCCCTGACGGATCCCGATGGTATAGCTTAGCCCGCCCTCGCCGATCACGGGCAGGTCCGTCGCCAGAAGCGGCGCGATATTCCACGCTGAATCAAAGGTGTAAAGCGTTTCGACGAAATGCTGCGTGACGATGGAAACGACATCCTTGGTGGACATCATCGGATCGAACGTATCCGCCTCGCCGATGATCGCCACGTCGATCGTTCCGGCCGCAAAGGCCGGGATCGCCGGTGTCGCCCCGGTCAGCAAGGCGGCCAGAACCCCCGCCGCGCCAAATCTGGCCACCCCGAATTTCACGCTTAGCATTTTCACCTCCACAATTATGAATTATATTCTCTATTTAGGGTATGCGAGGGGTGGTCAATCTGTCAAGCGTTTGCACGTTTCTGACACGGCAAATCTGGCCAGAAGAATCCGTATGGTTATCAGAAACTTGCCAGCGACGGGCGAGACGCGTCGTCCGTGCTTGACGCCGAAACAGAATTATTCACAATTATGGATTGACAAATGTAAGAGGCGAAAACGTGCCCGAGCAACGCAGGCGAACCGGAGCCATCGACAGATCCTTGCAGGTGCTTGACCTGCTGACCGAGCGGGGCAAACCCATGAGCGCCTATGAACTGGCGCGTTCCACGGGTGCGCCGCCCTCGACCGTGTACAAGATCGTGGACGAATTGATTGAACGCGACATGCTTAGCCGGGTCGGGGAATCGCTGATCTGGCTGGGGCCACGGCTGCTGCGCTATGGGCTGACCTATCGCGCCAGTGTGGACGCCTTCGCCGAGGCCCGGCGCGAGATGCAGCGGCTTTGCGCCGAGGTTGGCGAAACGGTGCAGGTCTGCGTTCGCGACGAAGGCAAGATGACGGTGATCTCGATGGCGCGGGGGCCGGGGCATTTCAACGTCGCCTCGGATGTAGGTACGCGCGTACCGCTGAACTGGACCGCCTCGGGCCGATTGTTGCTGGGGCATCTGCCAGAAGGCGACCGCCGCGCCATCTTTGCCGCCAGCGCGCGTGTATCCGAAACGGGCCAGGCGGAAACCGATCCCGACATTCTGTCACGGATGGCGCGTGATGAATTCCAGCAGCGCCTTGCCGTGCAGATGAGCGCGTCCGAATATGCCGTCGCCTGCATCGCTTCGCCCATCTGCGACCCCAGCGGGGCCTGTATTGCGACGATCTCTATCGTGCTGCCTGAAACGAGGGCCAAGGCCGAGCTTGACCATCTGACCACCGCTGTCCGCGATGCCGCGCGGAATGTCGAGAACGCGTTGGGCCGGATGTGACAGCCGCGCGCCCCTGCGCGACACTGCCGCCGCGCCTTGCCGGGCAACCCTGGTGTGACGTCACCGCCGGATGATTTGCGTCCCGCGGCAGCCGGGGGAGTTGCACCCCCCGGACCCCCTGCCACGCCAGAGGGCTGAAGCTTGTCCGGCCCGAGGGCAGTTGGCATTACCTTGCATCGTGGAAAATGATTCCAATCGTGTGGCGCTGGCCGCTGCGAATGCGGCTGACACCGTGGCGCAGGTTGACGCGGTAATCGCTGCGGCTGCCCCGGACCGGGCGCGCATGCACGGCAAACACCACCGCGTCGCCCTGCCTGAGGGGGACCACCTCGGCCCGGCTTTGCATCCGGGGGCGTTGTTCGGTCAGGACAAATTCGCCGCCGCTGAAGTCGCGGCCCGGTTCCGACAGCAGGAACGCGGCCTGAAGTGGAAAGGTCAGATCGCCATAAAGATCCTGATGCAGACAGTTGTAATCGCCCGCGACATATTGCAGCAGCAGTGGCGTCGGGCGCGTCTGGCCTGCCTGATGGCATTGGCGCAGGAAATCGGCATGTGCCTCGGGATAGCGGCGAGCGATCCCCATGCGCGCGTTCCAGTCATTCGCGATTCCGGCCAGCCTTGGCCACAGCGCTGTGCGCAAGCCGCCCGGAAGGCCCGGCAAAGGGTATTTGAAATAGCGGTATTCGCCCTTTCCGAAGCCGTGCCGCGCCATGTGGATATGGCTGCGGAAATACTGTTCCCGGGGGTAGAGCGCTGCAAGCTCGTGGCATTCTTCCGGGGTCAGAACGCCTTTCAGCACCGCGCAGCCGAAATCGTTCATCTCGTCTGTAAAAGCCGTCCAGTCGCGGCCCGAAAGACGCTTTTCCGCCGATTTGACCGCAGTCGGCGCGGGGATGAAATCTGTGCCGACATTCATGCGATGGCCTCTTTTTCCAGCAGCGCCCGCTTGCGCTCGACGCCCCAGCGATAGCCGGAAAGATTGCCATCATTGCGCAGCACACGGTGACAGGGGATCGCCACGGCGAGCATGTTGGCGGCACAGGCCCCGGCTACGGCGCGGACCGATTTCGGCTTGCCGATCTGGCGGGCAAGGTCGATATAGCTGACGGTTTTGCCCGCAGGAATATCGCGCAGGGCCTGCCAGACGCGCTGCTGAAAAGCGGTGCCACGAATATCCAGCGGCAGGTCCAAGCCGACCTGCGGGGCCTCGACAAAGCCCACGACCTGCGCGACACGGGTTTCGAATGCCTTGTCGCCGCCGATCAGATTGGCGTTCGGGAAGCGGTTCTGAAGATCGTTGACCAACGCTTCGGGGTCATCGCCCATCGCGATGGCGCAGACGCCCCTGTCACTTTCGGCCACAAGAATCGCGCCAAGTGAGCTTTGCCCGACGGCAAAGCGGATATCGGTGTCTCTGCCGCCCGCACGAAAGGCCGTAGGGGTCATGCCCAGAACCTTGTCCGATGTTTCATAAAACCTGCTGTTTGCGTTGAAACCGGCGTCATAGATCGCCCTGGTCACGGTATTCTTGTTGTCCTGCAATCTTGCGCGCACCTTCCGCGCACGATGCGCGGCAGCCCATTGGCGGGGCGTCAGCCCGGTGATCGCCTTGAACTGGCGGTGAAAATAGTGACTGCTAAAGCCCACGCGCGCGGCGAGGTCATCCAGCTTTGGCAACTGTTCTGACGCCTGGATGATCCGGCAGGCGTCGGCGATGATGCTGGCATTGGCCTCTGCCGCTGACTGTCCCTTTGGATTGCAGCGCATGCAGGGACGGAAGCCTGCGGCCTCGGCTGCCTCGGGCGTGTCGTAGAAGGTAACATTGGCAGGTTTTGCGCGGCGCGAGGGGCAGGACGGGCGGCAATAGATTCCGGTGGTTTTCACGGCAAAGACAAAGCTGCCATCCGCGCCCGCGTCCCGGTCCAGAACGCTTTTCCAGCGCGGGTCTTTTTCGGTATCCATGATCATTACTCCGCCTTTTCTGTCAGCATCACTATAAGTCGTTTGCGCCATGTCTCACCCCGGTCCTTGCTTTCAAATTCCGGTCCTCACGTCACGCGACCGGTCAAGGCGTGTCTGGTTCCCGAAAGTCCTTCCGGGGCGCTGGGCTGCCGGTCCGGCTGAATGACATCAGTGCCGTAACGATTACTTTTTGCGCAAGCTGTCACCGTATGTAAGGTCAGGTCGATGACGGTGGCACTGCCGTTGGTGCTTACAATATCTTTCGCAGCGCTTTCAGGTCGATTTTCGATCCGTGCCTGCGGTCCATCGGCAGTTGGCCGAAATGCCTGATGCGCAAATTTCCAAGTCGGCCGCCAGCCTCTTGCCACGCGGCCAGATATGAGGCCGCGCCGACAAGGGCCAGAACTGGCGTTTCGTTATGCTGCACAAGGGCGGCATGCGTGACGCCCGGCCATTGGCGCGCGGCGATCTCGATCTGGAAGGGAAAGCGCGGCTTACCGTCGATGACTACCTGCGATCCGAGACGGCCCAAAAGCCAAAGCCTGCCGTCGTCGTCCATCCGGCCCGCATCGCCCGTGCGATGCCAGATCAGTTCGCCCTCGGGCAGCTTGTTTTCCGCATCATCCGCCGGGTTCAGATAGCCCGGATTGACATGTGGGCCCGCGACCTGGATCTCGTCCCCGGCGATGCGCAGACGCAGGCCGGGAACCGGGCGGCCGACAAGCAGGCCCTGACCTTCGGACATGGCGGCGTGGTCGGCCGGGGTGATCTGGCGCGCATTCAGATGGGCGATCGGTTCGGCCTCGGTCGAGCCATAGACGCAGATCACGTCGGGCGGGGCGGCGCTGTCTTGCAGGCGCGTCAGAATGTCCGGAAAAACCGGACCGCCGCCTGTGAATATGCTGTGCAGACCGGCAGGCACAGCCCTGTCGGCCAGTTTTTCGCACAGCGATGGCGGGATCAGCGCGCGGGTGATCCCTTGGCGTGTTATCCAGTCATGCAGCGATTCCGGGGGCAGACTGGCCAGCCGCGACATCCTCCAGTTGGGCAGGACCGAGGTTTGACCGGCGGCGATATTGATCAGCGTAAAGACGGGAAAGGCGACCAGATCGCGCTCTGGCCGGTCGCTGTGCAACAGCGGCGCAATGGCATCGTGTTGGGCCATCAGGAAGCCGTGGCTGCGCGGTATGGCCTTGGGATTTCCGGTGGTGCCAGAGGTGAAAGAGATCAGGGCGGTGGTGTCGCGTTCCGATGCGACGGGTCTGATCCGGCCGTGCGGGGCAGGGCGGGAGGACAGGGATTTTACGCCCCAAAGTTCCGGCAGAAGAAACCTCAGCCACCGATACCAGCCAGCGGCGCAAAATGCCCGGACGCCCGTGCAGCGGGCGGCGTGACGCAGGCCCCGCAGACCCATCGCCGGTTCGGGCAGGACAGCAACCGCGCCAAGGGCCCACAGCGCCGCGAGGCTGGCATAGAGATCGGCGTCAACGGCGCGCGCGATCAGGACGCGGTCGCCCCGGCCAATCCCCTGTGCCTGCCAGCGGGCGGCAAAGCCATCGGCGCGGGCCTTCAGTCCGGCAAAGCTGGTCTGACGGCCCTTTCCGTCGACAATGGCGGTCCGGCCCGGAAAACGCATGGCGGTGGCGGTGAAATGATCCAGCAGGCTGGTCACAGACGCAGCCCGAACAGGGTATAGCGGCGGAAGATTTCCGCACCTTCCGCCGCGCTGCGCAGGGCAGACAGGTTGTCATCGTGGATCAGCGCGTGGATTGCGGCCTGATAGCCCAATGCGCGGGCATTGCGGTGAAATGCGTGGGCCAGATGCCGCCCCGCCCCGCGCATCAGGCTGGCATAGGTCTTGAGGATCACCGTCTGTGTCTGCGGCCCCTCGGCATGATTCGGGATGCCGAACAGAAACCCCACCAGCCGACCTTGCGGAGTGGTGGCGAACAGGATCAGCTCTTTCCTGATCAGCGGAACAACCGGCAGATACATTTGCAGGAAATCCTGCTTTGAAACCGGCTTGTAGAAAGGGTTCCGGCTAAAGGCCCTGACCGAGAGGTCATAAACCTGTCCGAACAGCATTTCGGGGTCGGTGCCTGACCATGTGCTGATGGTAAAGTCGTCGCTTGTCACCAGTGTCTGTGCCGCTGTTTCCGCCAACGGTACCCGTGCCGAGAAATAGCTGCCGACGGGCTGAAACCCGGCCTCACGAAACAGTTCCGGTTCATGGGGCTTGTTCGCCGGTTCCAGCAGGAAGGGCGGGCTGCCATCGCTTTCGGTCACGAAGCGATAGCTGTGCCAGGTGTCGCCCTCCATCGGGCCGATGACCTGACCGATACCCCGGCTGCGGAGCTGATCCAGCGCCCGTGCAAGGGCTGCGCGCCCGCTGGCCATGTCGCGGCTTGTCATGCTGCCAAGCGTTGCCGCCGGCTTTCCCTGCCAAAGCGGCCCATCCAGCCAGAGGCAGATCCTGGCACCCTCGGTCGTGATCGTGATGGGTGCCATGTTAGCCTCCGACGGTGCTGATTGCATGTAAATAGGCGGGTAGCGGTACGATCAGAGCGAGTGCCGACAGCTTCCTGATCCGCAGGTCACGGAAGCTTTGGGGAAACAGGCATGGGACAAGTGCGGTCAGGGCAAGGCTGGCCAGTGCCGTGCCCCAGAACGGTCCGGCCCAGTTCGTTGCGGGCGGGCTTGCGGCAAGGGTCCAGTACCGCAATGCGCACAGGCCGGCGATGATTGCAACCAGCCCGGACACGCGCAACCAGACCGGATGCGGCTGCAACGCCAAGGCAGCCAGACCGGTCGCCAGCCCCATCGTTGTGACGATATAGAACGGGATCGTATTGTGACCCGCCACGGGCCCCAGCACCAACGAGCCAAAGCTGATCAGCGCGACGGCGGCGACAATATCCAGATCGGGAAAGCGTGCGGTGCCGGGATTGGCGCTGCGGCTCCAGACGTGGACAAGCAGCACAAGGATCGGAATCAGCGCGTTCTGAAAGCTGGTGACGGCCAACAGCAGAAAGACCGCGATCACATAGACGCGCGCGCTGTGCCGGGTCAGGCCCAGAGGTCGGGCGACCGACAGGAAGGCGATCACCGAGATGGCGAAACCTACAGCCAGCAGGGTCAGCGACAGCGGATCCTTGTTCGCATGGGTGGACAGGAAAATCAGCAGACCCACAGGCAGGAACAGGTTGTCAAAGCCCTGCCAGCTTGTTGCCTCGACCATGGTGCCAAAGCCGGCAACCATGGCCGAGATCAGCAGCATGTTCACCGCCGCCAGCGGTGTCATCAGCATCAGGCAGATCAGCGAGATCAGGAAGGTCAGGGTGAAAAAGACCACGCTGCCCTCGATACTTTTCCGGCCCTCTTCGACGACAAAGAACTTGCGTCCGTAATTGCTGCCTGCAAGCGCGGCTGCGGCATCGGCCAGCGTCAGGACAGCAATGGGCAGGACATAAAGATAGGGCTGGTCGCCCGACAGGAACAGGCACATGCCGACCGCGACGGCAAGCAGGATGTCACCCCAGGATTGTCGCTCGACGCTGTGCAGTGTTGCCCCCAGGCCCAAGGTTGCGATGCGGGGCAGTCGCAGAACCAGCATGACGGCCAGCGTCACCGCCAACAGCAGATAGACCGGCCATCGGTCGGAAAACAACCACGGCAGTGTCAGCGCATAAAGCCCGGTGCCGATATGGATCAGCTTGCGTTGCAGTTCGGGGCTGATGTCATGGGCGGCTGCGTGCTGGCGTATCAGCGCCATCGCTCCCAGCAGAATGGCGACCGAGCCAAGGGCCATGACGATCTGCAGGAACGCACTCACCCAAGTACCTCTTCGACGACGAAGTCGGAATAGAAAAAGGCCTTGTCCTGCGCCTTCAGCCGGTCCTCGATGCCGTGCAGTGTCGTGACGCGGTGGGCGGCTTCGGGTGGCCGTCGGCGCGGGGCCATCATGTTCCAATAGACCAGCCGTGCGCCGGGGTTGGCGGCGTCAAGGATGCTGGCGTAAACTTGGGCGAATACCGGCGGCGACATATATTCGAAGATATCCGACAGGTTATAGCCGTCGGCGCGTTCGCCGGTGGACACAAAACCTTCAAGCGAGCCGGGGCGGATCTCGATCCGGTCCAGCCGGGTGCGGATAGTGTCGTAATGTTCGGCCCGCCATGTCATCGGCAGCGCCGTGCCATGGGTGCCCTTCATGATCCAGTGCAGATAGGGGTTTTGCGCGGGATCGCAATCGACTGCCGCATGGCGGATGCGGCGCACGACATGTTGGGCGGGGCTGCCCTCGACATGATCGAAAAATGCCTTGTCGCGCCCCATGCGCCCCATCACGAAGCGCGAGAAGAAAACGTTCAGCAACAGCCGCCAGCGCCAGGTGTTGAAGTGCCTGTCCAGAAAAATCTCGCGTTCCGGGCGCGTGCGAGGGACAAAAATGTCGTCGATGGTCCGGCGCGAATGGACCCATGGCAGCAGGCGGGTGCGGAAGATCCGGAAATAACGTTCGAACTTGCCGATGCCGCCCGCGCCGTAATCGTTAACCTCATCCGACAATGCGGCCCAGAAGCCGCGGGTTTCCGGGTCCAGGTCACGAATGGCGCGATCCAGCAGCACCTTGCGCCGGGTGCAGGGGCGTGCGCCCATCAGTTCCAGAAATTCCGCATGGTCCAGCGCCCGGAAGGCACCGATGCGCAGGCGCAGGCAGGCAATCTGCGCGGGGGACAGGTCAACCGCCACGACACGGGCCGGATCAAGCGTCAGCATCGCAAGGGCGTTGTCTCCGGCGGAACAGATCGAGACCAGCGTGCCCCCGGTGACATCGCCCAATGCCTGTGTCAGCACATCGGCATCTTCCCAAAGCTGGGCATAGCGGATGTGGTCGAAGGCCGCGCGGGTTTCGATTTCAGACCTCATCCAACCGCTCTACCTTGCCGTTTGTGCCATCGACACTGATACGTTCGCCATCGGTGATCCAGTCGGTCGCGCCCCGCAGGCCGACGACACAGGGAATGCCCAGTTCACGCGCAACGATGGCCGAGTGTGACAACAGCGATCCGCGCTCGACCACGATGGCCGACGCATTGGAAAATACCGCGATCCAGCCAGGGTCGGTGTGGCGGGCGACAAGGATATCGCCGGGGGTCAGGCTTTCGCGGCGGGGGTCGCGGATGATGCGCGCCTTTGCCTCGACCCGCCCGGCCGAGCATCCAGTGCCTGTCTGTTTGCGGCTGTCGCTTGTCGCGGGCGGCTCATGCTGCCAGACGGGCGCAATGGCGGGGCCGTGAAATTCGATCCTTTCGGGCGGGTCCGGGCGCAGGGCAGATGCCGCATCCTCGACCTTGCGCCGCGCGACGACGGATTTCAGGTCGGGCGACAGGCCAAAGCCTTCGACCGCGCCCAATACCTCGGTGGTCGTCAGAAAAAAGATGTCCCTGGGCGCGGCCAGCAACCCGCGAGCCGCAAATTCGCGACCGAGCGCCAGAAAGACGCGGCGCGCATAGCCGAAGATACGGGTCCGTTCGAAGCGCAGGTTTTCGCGGTCGCGCACTCGCGCCCCGGCCCAGCCTGTCAGGTGGCGGGCGATCCATCGCCGCAACGGGCGGCGGGGGAACAGCCCGGCCCAGTCCGGGGGGGCGGCCTCTTGCCGGGTGCGCGAAGCCTGGGCCGCGCTGGCGGCGATGGCTGACAGCAAGGGTGCCGGATCCTGCGCCAACGGGATGCTTTCCAGTTTAAGCTCTTCGGTGCAGCGATCGCCGAACCTGTCCAGATAGGCGGTCAGTTCCGCCATGATCTGCGGATCGCCCCTGATGCCGGGCAGTCCTTGCGCCGCCAGCGCGTCGGCCAGCCCGGCCTTGCGCAGCATTTGCCCCATCCGCGCGATGCGTTGCGCAGGCTCGGCCGAGACAATGTCACCCTGACCGATCATCAGGTCGTTATGCAGCTTGAGCCCGCGCGGACCCAGCCATTTTTCCAACAGCTTGCGCGACGCGCCAAAGCCGATCATGCACAGAAAATCATTGACCAGCGGCGCGTCCCAACGATCCAGCAGCATGGCCTCGATCCTGCGATATTGCGCGGCCAGTTCGGTGGGGCCTGCTGTGTCCAGATCAAGATCGCTGTTCAGCGCGGCGTTCAGCCGGTCATAAAACCGTGATCGGGTGCGGGGCAGTCGGATCGCCTGCCAGACCAGCCCGCCCCCGACCCGTGCCATCCGCAGATATTCGGCGACGCGTGCCAGCCCCGTCGAGGGCGGCGGTCCGATGGTCAAGGTCAGAGCCTCGGGCAGGGGTTGCGACACGCCCATCATGGTTTCCATATAATCCCGGTTCAGCGAAAAGCCGGGCAGAAGCGCAAGGCCGCGATACCAGTTGCCAAGGTTGTAATAGACCCGGCCATCGACGCGGCCCAGCATATTGACAAAGATGTTGGCATGCCGGGCGATCTCGGCATCGGACACGCCCAGCAAGCCCAGAAAGGCGCGATAAACCCGGTCATAGACATGCATCGCAAAGCTGTAGGTCAGCGGGCTGACCAGACCGGGATAGCTTTCGATGATGTTTGAATTGTCGAAAATGGTCAGCGCGTCGTCGGGCGAGGGCGGTGGCAGCAGCGGCGTGGTGATCGGGCGGCTTTGCAGGATATGCAGCCCGTCCTGGTCCAGCGCCCATTCTATGTCCTGTGGCGCGCCGAAAAGCGCCTCGGCGCGGCGGGTCAGATCGGCGATCTGGCTGGCCTGATCCCCGGTCAGAACCACGGGTTCGGCGGGCGCGGTCAGGGCGGTGCCAAAGACCCAGTCCTCGCCGTCCGCCTCGCCCGAGACCAGCCGGTCGCCCAGACCGGCAATCGCCGAAATCACCACCTCGCCGCGCAGGCCCGTGACAGGGTTCGCGGAAAATCCGACCCCTGCGACACTGGCTTCGATCATCCGTTGCACGATGATGGCGGGGGCCTCGGCCTTGCCGACCGCGCGTATGGCGCGGTAGGTTTCGACGGTTTCGGCAAAGCCCGATTGCCACACCCCGACCGCAGCCGCGATCACATCGGCGGTGGCGACGTTCAGCCGGGTGTCGAACTGGCCCGCATGGCTGTTCCCGGCCCCGTCCTCTTGCCGGGCCGAACTGCGCACAGCGTAAGGGCCTGGGCCGATCCGGGCCAGTGCGGCGTCGATCTGCGCGGGCAGCGCGGGATCGGGTCCGGCGCGGGTGATGGCTTCGGGGCGGATCACAAAAAAGGCGGGCGGCGCGAAACCGGCTGCGGCAAGGCGATGCAGGTTTGCGGCCTTGCCGCCAACAATCGCGGCATCTTGCGCCGCATCCTGAAGCAGAACTAAATTCACGCGAATACCCTTGACAGGAACGGCGCGAAACCCGCCGTCGCATAGCACAGAAACACCCACCCCCCGGCAAGCCCGTCGATCCTTTTTTGCATGGCGGGTACCGGCGTCGCCGCATAGCGCCGGGCGCTGATCGCGCAGGTCGCAAACCCGGTCGCCGCAGCGACAAGGCTGATCGGCAACGCTCCGGTCCGCGCGCCGACCCCGATCAGCAACAGCGCCGAAAGCCCGACCAGCACGACCCAGACCAGCGCGGCGCGCCCCGGTCCCCATAGCCGGGAATAGCTGTCCACGCCCGCGATTTCGTTGCTTTCGGCCCACAGCTTGCGGCCGATTTCCATCACGCAGCCATTGACGAAGGACAGCGCCAGAAACAGCCACAACCCGGCAGGTGGCCGACCGCCGGGCATCCATTCCAGCGCGGTCAGCAGCAGGTCGATCAGCGGCATGATCGCCATATGACTGAGCAGATAGATCACCGGCCGCGCCTTCAGCCAGGCCGGAACGCCGAATTCCAGGCTCATTGCCGCCAGCCAGCCCCAGACCAGCGCCAGCAGCCGCAGCACTGGTGGATGCCACGCCCAGGCCGCCAGCGCCGTGACAGTCATGCTGGCCGCACCCAACATGCCGATCAGCCGCAGAGAGACCAGCCCGCGCGGGATCGGCCGGTCGGGGCGATTGCGGCGATCATCCTCAAGATCCTTGTATTCGTCGCAAACCCTCATCTGGAAGAACAGCGTCATGGCGATGACGAAGCCGGCCAGAAAGGCGGGCCAATGCGGCAATGCGCGCCCGGCCAGTTGCGCCGGGACAGACATGCTGGCCGCCGCGAATATCCCCAGCAAGGGCGCGGTTCTTGCCAGCGGAAACCGTTCGGCCTGATAGCTCCAAAGCGCGCGCAAGCTCATCGGCGGCGCGCCAGATTTTCATGGGCGCGGGTAAATTGTCCCGCCGCGATGGCCGCCACGATCGAGATTTCGCCGCACAGGCAGGTGGCGGCAGCGACCTCGGCAAGGGCGGCGGCGCGGCCTTTCCCCTTCAGGCCCAGAATGTTCAGACCGGCGCTCTGGCTGGGCAAGCCGGTGCCGCCACCAACCGATCCGACAAGGATATTCGGCAGTGTCACGCTGACGAACAGGTCGGGTCCGCGCGGCTCCATCCGGGTGATGCCGACCGCGCTTTCGGCGACGCATGCCGCGTCTTGACCAGTTGCGATATACAGCGCCGCCAGACCATTGGCGAAATGTGCCTGCGCGCCAAGCTGGCCGGACAGATGCGCGCCCAGATTGGCGACCCGCCCATAGTCCAGCATGGCCTGAACCGTGGTACCCAGTGCCTGCTGCACCACGGCCGCAGGCAGCATGACCGATGCGCTGACCTTGCGCCCGCGCCCGGTGATCATACCCAGAAACGACGCCTTCTTGTCGCCCGAGAAATTGCCCTCGATATACCAGGCGCGGATGGGCACCGGACAGTCGGCCACGACGGCGTCGCACAGTGCGTTGGTGGCGATTGTCACCATGTTCTGCCCTGCGGCATCGCCCGTGCTATAGCGGCAGATCAGGAAAACGACGTTGTTGTCTATGATCGGTTCCAGTGACGTCAGCTTGCCGTGGCGCGTGGTTGCCTGGGCCGCGCGGGTCAGGCTGTCAACATGCGAAACCACCCATTCGACGAAACGGCCCGCATCGAACAACCCGTCGAACACGAAGGCCGGCGTGCGGATGGCCCCGTCATACAGAAGCGCGGTGCTGATCCCGCCGGATTTCGTCGCGGCATAGGCTCCGCGCGCGTACGAGGCGACCAGCGCGGCCTCGGTCGTGGCCAAGGGGACGTGATAGTCGCCCTGAGCGTTCAGTCCGTTCACCCGCAGCGGCCCGATAATTCCCACCGGCAGCTTCACCGTACCGATGAAATTCTCGATATTGGCGGAATAGGCGCCGGGGTTTTCCATCGTGACCGGATCCGCCAATGCCGCCTGATCGGCCGACGAGGCAGTGCCCGACAGCCGCGCCCAATAGCGTGCGACCGATGCCTCGCTGGCCTGCCGGACCGGGCGCAATGTGGTGAAATTGTCGTCGCTTGGCAGCATGCGCTGTTCCAGTGGCTCGCTTTCAAAACGCTTGCGCAAGCGGCGCAGCATCTTTCTGACATGCGAGGGTATGGTCATCTGACTGTACCGGAACCAAATAAATTAACGTCACCAAAACAGGGTTGATCCGGCATTCTCGCCGAATTTTTCGAGATAGATCAGCAATCCGACCAAAACTCAAGTATGGGCGGGCATTGGACATGATGGGCTGACGGGCAGGGCCCGTGGCGGAAATTGTGACGCCAAGGCAGCGCGGCTGATGTGGGGCGGGGAAAAGCAGGCGACGATCCTGCCGCCGCTCTGGTCGGGTTCATCCTGGATAAGCCGACCGCCCGCGGGCGGAATCCGCCCGCCATTCCCCTGTTCATTCGTCTGATGGACCGCAGCCGGTTACTGTACCCCGACCCAGAGGTTCTGGTTGTCGAAATGCCGGTCAAGACCATAGCTGAACCAGCGGCCAGCCAGAACGTCCGCGATCTGTTGCGCCTTCTGTTCCTGGGGAATCGAATCGTCGGATTCGATTGCGGCCAGCAGGTCGTCATATCGGGTCCGCTCTTCTGACTGGACGATACTGGCCTTGTCCATATCTGCGTCGAGAACAAGCTGGGTGGGTCCGCTTGTGGCCGAATCCCAGGGTTTCCAGGTCACGAGGCCTTCGCCATTGGGATCGCCATCGCGGATGAAATTCTTCACGTAGGCACCGACCTGAGAGGTCAGATCCTTCGCGCCCATATTGTCAAACGCCTCCGGGAAGGTCGCGGAAAAGCCTGTCGTTCGTGCCGTAAAAAACGGTACCCAGACACCATGGAACGAGCCATAGAGCCTGGCCATCCGTTCGCCAACAATGGACTCGTCGCCGCCCCAGGCGAAGCGCATCGTATAGATTGGCGCGTGGTAGCTGGCGAACATGATCTCGGCCGATTGTTCGGCGTTGAACAGCGTATAGAGGTCGCTGCCATGGTCGATGGTAAATGCGTATTCCGCAAGCATGCCGGGTTCTGCCAGCAACTGATCGTCGTCAAGCGCGCCAAATTCCGATGCCCCGCGAGCGAAAAGCGAGAACTCTTTCGATCCCGTCACCATGATCAGCGGCACCGAATTATACGCTGTGGTCGCATAGCCTTCGTTGGGAAGGACAGCGCCGTCGTTATAAAGATGCGGAAAGACCGCCATACGGATGCCGGCATTGGTCATCAGGCCCGCCAGACGCTCGGCAGGAAGGCCGTAAAGATAGTCCCGCACGTCTGGTTCCGAGGAAAGAAGCCAGTCTGTAGCCTCGGTTTCGGTGGGCTTCACGCCGTCGGCCACGACCAGCGGGGCAATCGCCCCGGCAATCAGCCGGGCGCTGGCACCCTCATCGGCCAGGGTCATGCCGCCACTGAAGGAAATCGCCTTCTGGAACTTGCCAGCGAAGATCGGTGAAATCAGCAGCGCCATGACATCGCGACCGCCGGCAGAAAAACCCGAAACGGTGATATTTTCACCGTCGCCACCGAAGGCCGCGACGTTTTCCTTGAGCCAGTCCAGAGAACGGGCGAAGTCAAGCAGGGTGTAGTTGCCCGAATCCTCTTCCGCGTTTCCAGTCTCCAGCGCGGGAAGGGCGTTGAACCCCAGAAGCCCCAGTCGGTAATTGAGCGAGACGACAACCGCATTGGCCGAAAGTGCCATTTCCTCGGCATTGATCTCGCGGCTGGTGCCTCCCTGATTGTTGCCGCCGTGAATATAGACAAGAACCGGCAGGCCGGTTTCCTCGGTATTGGGGCGGAAGATATCGAGTGTCAGGCAATCCTCTGCGCCAGCGGCACCATCGGCACCCATCTGTGGACAAAGCGGCGCTTCGCCGGTGGCGTCGAACACATCGCTTCGGGGTTCGGGCGGCTGCGGGGCCTTCCAGCGCAGGTCTCCGACCGGTGGCCTGGCATAGGGAATGCCCTGCCAATGCAAGGTTTTTCCGTCATTGATCTCGGATCCGGATACCTGCCCGTCCTGGGTCGTTTGCAGGACGCCCGGAGCATATGCCATGTCCAGCGCCCAGACAGGCTTCGTCCATGGCAACATGATGGCGGTCAGCAGCACCGGGATCGCCAGCCGTGTTGCGGTTCCGTTTTTCTCAGTGGGGTTGTGTTTCATTTTCGGTTCCCTCCTCCTTTGAACCGTTGCAGTTAATTTTATGGCATATTCGGGTGCCTCACGGCGACGTTACCCTGCTTTCGAGGAGTACGTCTATCGCCGGCAATGGTTCCGGGCCTTGTTGCGACTGGCGGGATCAAGGGAACGATGGTTCTTTTCATAATAGACCCTGCCTTTCCCTGAACCGTTGTGCAGCGAGACTGTTTTGTTATCTGCGGTGCCGCAGGAATGCCCCTGCCAAAAGCCATTTTGGCGGGTTTGGGCACAGAATCATGTAACGCTAAAATTACTGCGGTGATTCGTCAACGCCGCCGGTCCAGTGGGTGATTCTGGGTTTGCCCCGTCATGTGCGCGACCGGGGGCCCGAAGGGCAGGGGTTCCCTTTGCAGTTGGTACGCAAGCACAGGTTCATGTGAGGGCTTGCGCGGCAAAAATTATAACGCTAAAAAAATCTAGTCCAACCCTGTTTGTGCAATCAGTGCCGGACAGCCTCTGATCTTCGAATGAGCCTCACCAGCGACGATCAGAGAGGTAAGCTTGCCTGCCCGCGACGGCTTTATGGCCTGTGGAAATCGCAAATCAGGATGAAATCGGAGGAAGCCAATTGGCGATGATGGATTTGAACCTTGAAGGAAAGACGGCGCTGATCACCGCGTCGGTAACGGGGATTGGCCTTGCCACGGCGCAGCAATTATGTGCGCGTGGGGCAACAGTATGGATCAACGGGCGAAAGCCCGAGCGGATCGAGGCTGCCCTCAAGGCAATTACGGATCGCGTTCCCGGAGCAGGGGTGAAAACCGTTCTGGCCGACATCGCTACGGCCGAGGGCTGCCGGATAGTGACTGATACTGTCAAGGATATCGACATCCTGATCAACATGGCCGGAGGCACCGAGGATCTGCGTCCTTTCGAGGAACTGACGGACGAAAACTGGCAGTATCAGTGGGATTTCAACGTGATGAGCGCGGTTCGCCTGACCCGCCATTATGTTCCCTTGCTGAAGGCCAAGGATTTCGGACGCATCATTTTCATGACCTCCGAGGCCGGGATGGTTACGCCGGACATGATTGTCGATTACGGGGTGTGCAAGGCGGCTGTCATCCGTCTGTCGCGCTGCATTGCCGAGATTTTTCATCGTTCCAAAGGCGTGACGGTCAACTGCGTCTCGCCCGGCGGCACCATTGCCGATTGGGTTTATCGCGAACAGGAAAAAAGCGGAAAGCCCTTCGCCCAGTTTCAGCGAGAGCATTTCGACAATAACGAGGCGACCTCGCTTCTGGGGCGCTTTGCCGAGGCCGACGAGGTGGCGAACATGATCACCTATCTGTGCTGTCCGGCCTCGAACGCCACCCGCGGCGCCGTGCTGCGGGTTGATGGCGGTCCGGTCCGCTATGTCTGATCATGGAAGGAAAGGCAGCATTGCGCCTGCTTCACGCATTGGCTGCGGCCTTTTTGCCGGATGACCGGCTTCATCCCAAAATCAAAGGAACCCGGCATATGCAGTTTGGCGTTCACTCACTCGTCTGGAACGACGCGCAGGAAACTCTGGATATCGAGTTCGGAATGGAGCGCGCCAAGGCGGCAGGATACAGCTTTTTCGAGCTTCCGGGAATCAACCGGGGAAGCGTGGATATCGCCCGCATTGCCAGGACTGCCCAATCCTTGGAAATCGAGCTTGGTGCATCTTGCGGGCTGGCACCGGAATATGACGTGTCCAGCGACGATCCGGCAGTGGTCAAGGCAGGCGAGGCCGTGTTGAATGAGGCGGTTTCGATCGCCCGCGATCTCGGATCAAAGGGCATGAGCGGCCCGATCTTTTCGGGGCATCAGAAATACCGCGTCATGCCGACGCAGAAGAACTGGGATACGTCGGTTGCGGTGCTGACCCGGGTTGCCGAAAAGGCACAGGCGGCGGGTGTGGCGCTTTCGCTGGAACTGGTGAACCGCTATGAGACGAACCTGATGAATACGGTGAAGCAGGGGCTGGCCTATATAGCCAGGCCGTGTCGCGCATGCTGTGGAAATTGTCTGGCGGCGCGCTCCGGGCATGTGAAGGCTCGGTTATTCAGGCGGCGAGGTCAAGAGGCATCGGCTTGAGGGGCTGAGAGAGGGTTTCCCAGCCGTCGACCTTGCGCATCTGGATCTGGCCGGAGGCGAGCAGCGCCCAGAGCAGCATCGGCACGGTCTCGGCGCAGGGCAGCACGGTCTGGGTCTTGATGCGGCGGCGGAATTCCTCGTTCAGGCGCTCGATGGCGTTGGTGGTCCGGGCGGACTTCCATTGCGAGGGATCAAGGCGGGTGAAGGTGAAGAGCCGCGCCCCGGCTTCTTCAAGGCTGTCGGCCACCGCCCGGCATTTCAGCCGCCATTTGCGCAGGAAGGCCTTGCGGCGGCGCTCCACCTCGACGGCGGTGTCGGCGTAGATCATGTCGCGGTAATCCTCGGTCAGCTCGTCGTGCATGTGCTTCGGGGCATGGGCCAGGAGATTGCGGTGCTTGTGAACCGTGCAGCGCTGGATGGGCAGGTCGTCGCCCCACAGCGCCGCAAGCGCGGCCTCCAGCCCCGGGGCGCCGTCGACAATAACGAATTCGGGGAGCTACAACCCGCGCGCATCGAGATCATCCAGGAACTGGCGCCAGGCCGCTGTGCTCTCCCCGCCCATATTCTTGATGGATATAGCTGACGGAAGCCAATTTGATCATCAAATTGGCGCAGCATCAGCGTAAAATCAAATGGTTATAGCCTGACAAAACAATCAGAATAAAGTCGTCAGGCGATAACAGCACTTTCTGGCCATCTCGCCGCACGCCGATTGCGGCCAGAACCGAGATGTTCGTGGCCTTCCGGTCCAGCCTGGTCTTGACCACGGTACCGTCCAGAATGAGCCGGACGATGTCCTCATCGGCCAGGCCGCGCGCGCACCAGGCGTCCCGGTCCACCTTCACCTTCCGCCACGCCCGGCTCACGACATCCTTGCTGACGGCACCCTCGAACAGCCCGAACAACGCTCGCTTGACGCGCCGGGTGTTGGTGCCGGAGAGGGAGACCGCAGCGATCAGGGCCTCGGCCTTCTTCGTCAGCCGTTGGTAACGGGGCAGCGCCTTCGACCGCCATTCCGTGACCTTGCCAGCATCATCCGCGATCCGGGCGCGCGGCACCCGCACCGTTTCCGTCCCGAAGGTGCCGGTGAGCTGTCGTTCGCGGTGCCCGTGGCGATACCCTTTCGCCGGGCCATCGCGCCGGTCGTAACGAAGTCGCCCGAGAAAGTCGGCGAGTTCCTCCTCGAACACGGCCTCGATGGTCGCGCGGACGCTGGCCCGCAGCCGCTCCTCGATCGGGTCGAACCCGGCCTCTCCGGCCAGTAGCATAAAACGCGCGGTATCGGTAATCTCGTTCATGGCGTGATCTCCCTGGCGGTTGCAGCCGCCGGTTGGGTGGGTTTTGGATCACCCGGAGATTACGCCACCCTCAAATTTCCACCACTTCCGCGACACGACCCAATCCTATCATACCAACGGTCCTTGGGAGTGCCTCATATTCGCTTCGCGAAAGAGGCATTGCCTCCGTCCTTCCCGCTCGCACAGATGCGCAACGGAGGGCGGCGCATGTCCGCGGGCGGGCATCGCAACATGGGCGGTCTGCACTTTATCGTGTCACCAACATCCAGCGTTTGTTCGCGCGCAATGGTTGCAAAGCGCCCGCCCGGTGGGGCGGACGGGCGCCGCGCGGGCCGCTTACGCGGCTGTTCCGGGCGATGTGCACGAGGGCGAGCAGGCCCCGCGCTGGCGGATTTGGCGAGAGGTCAATCATTTGGGCCGTTGGTATCACAGGCCACCCAACTGTTTCCTCAAGGTGGATTATTGACAGAATCGGCTCTTGGTGTTTTGATTTTTAT
>NZ_JBKEBL010000122.1:0-16955 GCF_047973135.1 Paracoccus sp. (in: a-proteobacteria) | reverse complement strand
CGCACCGATGATCCGGTGCGCATGTATCTGCGCGAGATGGGTTCGGTCGAGCTTCTCAGCCGCGAAGGCGAGATCGCCATCGCCAAGCGCATCGAAGCTGGCCGCAACACCATGATCCTTGGGCTGTGCGAAAGCCCGCTGACCTTTAAAGCCATCACCATGTGGCGGCAGGAACTTCTGGAAGAAGACATCCTGCTGCGCGATGTCATCGACCTGGAAACCACCTTTGGCCAGTCGATGGAGGACGGTGAGGAAGAAGAGCTGTCCCCCGAAGCGGCGAACAGCACCAGCCGCCCCTCATCCGAGCGAGAGCAGGAAACCGATGCAGACGGCAATCCGATGCAGTCGGATGACGATGACGACGACGAAGGCGCCAATCTTTCACTGGCCGCGATGGAGGCCAGTCTCAAGCCGCAAGTGCTTGAGACACTTGAGGCGATTGCCCGCGACTATGAAAACCTTGCCGACATGCAGGATCAACGCATGTCCGCGACGCTGAACGAGGATGGCAGTTTTTCAGCCGCCGCCGAAATCGCCTATCAGAAATTGCGCAGCGAAATTGTGGTGCTGGTAAACTCTCTTCACCTGCACAACAACCGGATCGAGGCGCTTGTCGACCAGCTTTACGGCATCAACCGCCGCATTGTGTCCATCGACTCGGGCATGGTGAAGCTGGCCGATGCCGCCCGCATCAACCGGCGCGAATTCATCGATGCCTATCGCGGTGCGGAGCTTGACCCGGCCTGGGTTGATCGGATGCTGGAAAACAAGGGTCGCGGCTGGCAGGCGCTGTTCGAACGCTCTCGCGATCAGGTCGAAAAGCTGCGCGGCGACATGGCCGAGGTCGGTCAATATGTCGGTGTCGATATCGAGGAATTCCGCCGCATCGTCAGCCAGGTCCAGCGGGGCGAGAAAGAGGCGCGTCAGGCCAAGAAGGAAATGGTCGAGGCGAACCTGCGGCTGGTCATCTCGATCGCCAAGAAATACACCAACCGGGGCCTGCAATTCCTCGATCTCATCCAGGAAGGCAATATCGGGTTGATGAAGGCGGTGGACAAGTTCGAATACCGCCGGGGCTACAAGTTCTCGACCTATGCGACATGGTGGATCCGGCAGGCGATCACGCGCAGCATCGCCGATCAGGCCCGCACCATCCGCATCCCGGTCCACATGATCGAGACGATCAACAAGCTGGTGCGCACCGGCCGCCAGATGCTGCATGAAATCGGTCGCGAGCCCACGCCCGAGGAACTGGCCGAAAAGCTGCAAATGCCGCTGGAAAAGGTTCGCAAGGTGATGAAAATCGCCAAGGAACCGATCAGCCTTGAAACCCCCATCGGCGACGAAGAGGACAGCCAGCTTGGCGATTTCATCGAGGACAAGAATGCCGTGCTGCCGCTGGACAGCGCCATTCAGGAAAACCTCAAGGAAACCACGACCCGCGTTCTGGCCAGCCTGACCCCGCGCGAGGAACGGGTGCTGCGCATGCGCTTTGGCATCGGCATGAACACCGATCACACCCTGGAAGAGGTAGGCCAGCAATTCAGCGTTACCCGCGAACGCATCCGTCAGATCGAGGCAAAGGCGCTGCGCAAGCTCAAGCATCCGTCGCGCAGCAGAAAGCTGCGGTCATTCCTTGACCAGTGAGCCGCTTCCTGATCACGGGCTTGGGTATTTCCTGTATCGCAGCAACGCTGCGGCGTGGCTGCGTCCGGTGGACCTGCGGAATATCGTCGCCAGTGCCCGCAACCGGAACCAGAAGCTGCACCTGACCGGCTGCCTGCATCACGAGGATGGGCTGTTCTTTCAATGGCTGGAGGGGCCGGGCGCGGCGCTGACGGCGGTGATCGCGCTGATCACGCGCGATCACCGGCATGATGACATTACCGTTCTGGGGCAGGGGCCGCTGGACCGCCGCCGCTTTCAGGGATGGCGGATGCGCTATTCCGACAAGGGCGATGCGTCCTTTATGGACTGGCTGTTGGCCCGCAATATCCCGACCCGCGACCGGCCGGCCTATGCGCGGGGTGTGGCCGCGTTCCTTCAGGCTGTCGGTTCCTGACTGCCGGGCCATGCCTGGCGGCTTGCGCATCTGCATCAAAACAAGAACAATACAGCAACAAACCGTGGGCAGGAGGTGTCATGCCGCAGGATCCCTGGGGCCGGATCGGGGAATGGTTCGGTGATCTGGCGCGCGTCCAGATGTTGCTTGCAGCGGCGGCGGCCGCGTTGCTGTTGTTGTGGTACATGGCCGCGCGCTGGCGTCGCGAGGCGGTGGCGGCGCATGACGCCGGGGCGCGACAGACCGAAGCTTTGGCCGGGGCGCAGCAACAGGCCCGCAAGCTGGAATTACGGGGCAGTCAGCAAGACGTTCGGCTGGAAACCCAGGATGCACGGCTTGCCGAGCTGACCGAGGAACGCGACGGGTTGACCGACGCTCTGCATCAGGCGCGCCAGCAGGTCGCACGCCTGCAAACCGAACTGGCCGAGGCGCGTCTGCTTGCCGCCAAAGACCGCGAGTCCGCAGCGCGCGAAATCGCGACCCTGCGCGATTTGCGCGAGGAAATGACCGGGCAGTTCAGGTTGATGGCGACCGAGACCCTGCGCGTTCAGGGGGCCGACATGCATAAGGTACAGGGAGAGCAATTGTCAGCGCTGCTGACCCCGTTTCGCGATCAAGTCCATCGGTTTCAAACAGAATTGCAAAGTAGAAACAAGGTTTTGGACGAAGAATCCGCGAGATTGAGAGAGCAAATCACGGCACTGCATCAGCGATCAGAGCAGGTATCGCGCGAGGCAGTGAACCTGACCCGCGCTCTGAAGGGCGACAGGCAGCGTCAGGGCGCATGGGGTGAGATGATTCTTGAGAGATTACTTGAAGAATCAGGTTTAGAAATCGGAATACATTATACTATCCAGCCAAGTTTTCGCGATGAGGGCGGCAGGTTGTGGCGTCCCGATGTCGTGGTCAGAATGCCGCGCCACAAGATCATGATCATCGACAGCAAGGTGTCGCTGAACGATTACGAACAATCCGTGAATGCCGGTGATCCCGATCAGGTTCAGGCCAGCTTGCGTCGCCACGTCGCCGCGCTGCGCAGTCACATCGCCGGTCTGGCCGCGAAAGGCTATCAGCAAATGGACGATTCTTCAGTCGATTACGTGTTGATGTTCATCCCGATTGAAGCCGCGTTCTCGGACGCTTTGCGCGCAGATCCGGGGCTGGCCTCTTTCGCGCTGGAGCGCGGCGTCGGGCTGACCACGCCGACGACGCTGATGCTGACGCTGCGCACGGTTGAACATGTCTGGGCGGTCGAGCGGCGCGAAACCAACGCGCTGGAGATCGCAGGCCGCGCCGGGCAGCTTTATGACAAGGTCGCGGGTTTCGTGGAATCGCTGGAGGTGGTCGGCAAATCGCTGGACGCCGCGACCCGCGCCCACAGTCAGGCCGTGGACCGCCTGACACGCGGCCCCGGCAATGTCATCCGCCAGGTCGAGATGCTGCGCGAACTTGGCGCGCGGACGCAACGCAAGATCGGGCTGGATCATGACAACGACCTGCCGGTCCCGACAGGATCGCAAGGCACTGAAGCGGCAGAGTGATTTTTATAAGGAGAAGGTCTAAGCTCAACGCGAATGGCTTTCGTCAGCTATATATCAGCTATATCTGAACCCGTGCGGGGTGGCTGCATCTCGCCGTCATCCTCGATCTGCATTCCCGGCGCGTCATCGGCTGACCGTCAGCAACCGCATGAAACGCGATCTGGCGATCAGGGCCCTGAAGATGGCCATCGCCCTGCGATCACCGCACAAGGGCTGTATCTTCCACAGCGATTGCGGCAGCCAATACTGTTCGCATGACTATCAGAAAGTCCTGCGCGAACATGGGCCGAAGGCGTCGATGGATGTCATCAGCGGCTTTTATAGTCCGCGCGGTTGGCATAGGCGCGTGTCGGCCCGGCCGATCTGTCAGATATCCTCAAAGGGCGACCGGCTGAGATGGTTGCCCGTTTCGGTCAGCTTGCCCAGAAGCCGCATGAACTGATCGCGTTCTTCCTCGTCCAACTGGGCCAGAATCTGTTGTTGCGTGGCGCGGACGGCGGGCTGGATGGTCAGTAACAGCGATTCGCCCCGCTCGGTCAGGGACAGGCTGCGGGCGCGGCGGTCGTCGTCGCGCACCTTGCGTTCGATATAACCCCGGCTTTCCAGCCGCGACACCACGCCCCCGATTGTCGCCCGGTCATAGGCGATCAGCCCGGCCAGCGTGGCCTGATCGATGCCGGGATGATCGCGCAGGCTGGCCAGCGCGCCGTATTGCACGGGCGTCAGCACGAATCCCGCTTCTTTCATCTGCGCAGCGAACAGCGCCGCCGAGATTTGGTGCAGGCGGCGGATCAGGTGGCCGGGAAGATCATAAATCTGCGTCATGGCGTGCTCATTACTACCTGAAATGGCGAAAGCAACGATCCTATTGACATGTGTACATATGATTAGTATACATATCAATAGAAAACGAAAAGAAAAGCGGAGGAGATGTGTCATGGACAATGCCATGCAACCCGAAGACACGCCGGAATTGCGCAGGCTTTATCAGGGCTTCAGGGATCATCACCTGAACCCGCTGTGGACGCAGCTTGGCGATCTGATGCCGGTCCATCCGCGCCCGAAGGCGGTCGCGCATGTCTGGAAATGGGCCGATCTCTATCCGCTGGCCAAACAGTCGGGTGATCTGGTGCCGGTTGGCCGGGGCGGAGAGCGTCGCGCCATCGGCCTTGCCAATCCCGGACTGGGCGGCGAGGCCTATGTTTCGCCGACGCTGTGGTGCGCGATCCAGTATCTTGGCCCGCGCGAAACCGCGCCCGAACACCGTCATTCGCAAAACGCCTTTCGTTTCGTGGTCGAGGGCGAGGGGGTCTGGACCGTCGTGAACGGCGACCCGGTGCGGATGAGCCGGGGCGATTTCCTGCTGACGCCGGGCTGGTGCTTTCACGGCCACCATAACGACACGGATCATCCCATGGCCTGGATCGACGGGCTGGATATTCCCTTCAGCTTTCACAATGATGTCGGCTTTTTCGAATTTGGCGCCGACCGCGTGACCGATTACGCCACGCCGCGATATTCCCGTGGCGAAAGGCTGTGGTGCCATCCGGGCCTGCGCCCGCTGTCGCAATTGCAGAATACCGCCGCCAGCCCCATCGGTGCCTATCGCTGGGAATTTACCGATGCCGCCCTGACCCAGCAATTGCTGCTTGAGGACGAGGGGCAGCCCGCCACCGTCGAACAGGGGCATGCCGCCATCCGCTATGTCAACCCGACCACCGGCGGAGATGTGATGCCGACCATCCGGGCCGAGTTTCACCGCCTGCGCGAAGGCACGCAGACGCCGACGCGGCGCGAGGTTGGATCGACCGTGTTCCAGGTGTTCGAGGGGCGCGGCGCGGTGGTGATGAACGGCGAAACGACACCGCTGGACAAGGGCGACATCTTCGTCATCCCGTCATGGGTGGCGTGGTCCTTGCAGGCGGAAACGCAGTTCGACCTGTTCCGCTTTTCCGACGCTCCGATCATGGAACGGCTGAACTTTCAACGCAGCATGATCGAGCCCGAAGCATGAGCGATCTGGACCGGGCGCGCGCTGATCTGCGCGCGCGGCAGGGGGCGGGCGCGCGTTACGACGCCGATGCCGCGCCTGCCGTGCCGCTGGATCATGCAAGGCGCGGCACGGCCTATTTTGCGCGCGTCCTGTCGCAGCTTGACGATGCTGCCATGTGGGACGGATCGGCCCGGCCCGGCTGGACCCGCCGCCGCGTCATTGCCGAAGCTGCGCTTCAGGCGCGCGAGATGGCGCAGGCGCTGGAGGATGCGACTGGCAAGTCCGGCGAGCGGGCCGAAACCGGCCCGGCGGCGCTGGATCTGGCCGAAACGCTGCCCGCCCGCGCCCTGCGTCATCTGGCCGATCACGCCGCTATTCATCTGAATGTTGTCTGGCGCGACCTGAATGACGCAGAATGGGACGCAACCATATCGCTGCGGTCGGGCAGGGTGCCCGTCCGCGAGACGCCGTATCTGCGTGCCGTGACGCTGTGGCGCGCGGCGCTGGAACTGAATGCCGGAGGTCGGATGCGTGATCTGCCCGCAGATATCGCAGCCGCCTGCAAGGACTGATTTTACCAAAGGAAAGCAACGATGACCCAGACCCTTTTCGCCTCGCCCGCATGGCCGACCGTGCCCGTTCAGGGCGAAACCGCCACCTATCCCGTGCACCGCGTCTTTTGCGTGGGCCGCAACTATGCCGCCCATGCCGCCGAGATGGGGGTCGAGGTGGATCGCGAGGCTCCGTTCTATTTCACCAAATCCGCTTTGACGATCCTGCATACCGGGCAAAGCTTTCCTTATCCGCCCGGTACCGAGAATTTCCATTACGAGATGGAATTTGTCGCGGCCATCGGCAAGCCGGTGTTTCGCGTGTCCGTCGCCGAGGCCTTGGATGCGGTTTATGGCTATGCTTGCGGGCTGGACATGACCCGGCGCGACCTGCAACTGGCCGCCCGCGCCAAGCAGCGCCCGTGGGATCTGGGCAAGGATGTCGAGGGCAGCGCCGTCATCGCGCCGATCACCCGCGCCGCCGATTTCGGCACCATCGGCGATCAGCGCATTCAACTGACCGTGGATGGCGAGTTGCGGCAGGATTCGCGTCTGTCCGATCTGATCTGGTCGGTGGCCGAGCTGGTCTCGGATCTGTCGAAATTCTATCACCTCGCGCCGGGCGACCTGATCTATACCGGCACGCCCGCAGGCGTCGGCGCGGTCAAGCCGGGCGCGGTGATCCATGGCAGTATCGACGGGCTGGCCCCGGTCGATCTGACCGTGGGGGCACCGGAATAATGCGTTTTTACGGGTATTTCCGGTCCTCATCGGCCTATCGCTGCCGGATTGCCTTTAACCTGAAAGGGCTGAGGCCAGAGTTTGTGCCGGTCAACCTGCGGGACAAGGCGCACCGGTCAGCGGAATATCTGGCGGCAAACCCGCAGGGGCTGGTGCCGGTTCTGGACACGGGTGAGGCAAAGCTGGCGCAGTCGCTGGCCATCATCGAATGGCTGGACGAAACCCATCCCGAACCGGCGCTGCTGCCTGCGGACCCGACCGACAAGGCGCAGGTCCGGGCCTTTGCCCAGATCATCGCCTGCGAGGTTCATCCGCTGCAGAACCTGCGGGTGCTGAATTTCATCAAGGAAAACCATGGGCAGGATCAGGCCGGGGCCGATGCCTGGTGCCGTCACTGGATCGCCGAGGGGCTGACCGCCTGCGAGGCTGTCGCGGCGCGGGGCAGGGGTCGGTTCACCTTTGGCGACACCCCCGGCCTGGCTGACATATGCCTGATTCCGCAGATGTTTTCCGCCGACCGTTTCGGCCTCGACACCGCCGCTTATCCGCGCCTGCGCGAAATCCGCGCGGCCTGCGAGGCGATGCCCGAATTTACCGACGCGCATCCCGCGCGTCAGCCCGACGCCCAATAACCCGACGCCCAATAACCAGTATCGACCTTCAGGGAGGAAACGCATGTCGTTCACGAAACTCACCCGCCGCGCGGCCATGACCGCCGCATTTGCCACCGCCGCGCTGGCCTCGGTTGCCGGGGCCGCCGATGCGCGCGAATTGCGCATGGGGGTGATCACGCCGCCCAGCCATGTCTGGACCAAGGTTGCCAACCGCATGGCCGAAAAGCTGCCCGAGGCGACGAATGGCGAACTGACGCTGGCCGTGTTTCCCGCAGGCCAGCTTGGACTTGAACAAGAGATGTTCCAGCAGATGTCCACCGGCCTGCTGGATACCGGCCTGATGACTGCGGCGATCAGCAGCCTTCGCGCGCCGTCGCTGCAGGGCTGGTTCACGCCCTATCTGTTCGCCGATGTCAGTGCCGCCGCGAAGGCCGCCGAAACCCCCGCCGCGCAGGATATGCTGGCGCAATTGCAGCGCGCCGGGCTGGTCGGGCTTGGTTATACCTTTGCCGGGCAGCGCCACATCCTGATGAAGGATGCGCCCGCCACCTCGCCCGATGATCTGGCCGACAAGAAAATGCGCATCGTGCCCTTCCCGGCCATGAAAACCTGGTGGGAGGCCGTGGGCGCCGTGCCGACGCCCGTGAATCTGACCGAGGTGTATCAGGGCCTGCAAAGCGGGCTGCTGGACGGGATCGACATCGACCTTGACGCGCTGGTCGGCCTGAAATTCGACGAGGTCGCCAAGGGCCTGACCATCACCAACCACATGCCCTTCCCGGCAGTGATGGTGGTCAGCCAGATGACCTGGAATTCGCTGACCGAAGATCAGAAAACCGCCTATACGGAAGTGGTCAAAGAGGCGCTGGACTGGGGTACGCAGCAGCAGGTCGAGGCCGAGAAATCGAACCTCGCCGCGCTGGAGGGCAAGGTTGAGATCGTGACGCTGGAAAACGGTGCCGAGGTCTTTGGCACCGCCAATCAGGCCGTGCGCGACAGCTTTGCCGGAGATGAGATCATCCAGAGCTTTATCTCGCAGGTCGAGGCGCAATGACCTGGCTGTCCGGGTTTTCCCATCTGCTGGCCCATGTCGAACGATGGGCCAGCCGCGTTCTGGTGGTGGGGTTCGTGGGGCTGATCGTGGCCAATGTCGCGATGCGGTATGTCTATGGCCGCCCCATCGTATTCGCCGAGGAACTGGCCGCGATCATGCTGGTCTGGCTGGCCTTCGTCGCCACCTCGATCACCGTGCATGACCGCGCCCAGATCGGGGTCACGCTGCTGACCGGACGGCTGGGGCACCGGTTGCGTCACCGTATCGACATCGTGGTTCTGGCGCTTGTCGCGGCGATTCTGGGCGTGCTGCTGTGGTATTCGGCGAAATGGGTCACGTCGCCCGTGGTCGAATTCGAACAGATCATCACAACCGGCTGGGCCAAGGCACCGTTCTTCTGGATCGTGCCGATCTTTTCAGCTTGCGCGCTGATTCACGTGCTGGCCGATTTCGCCGAGGCACTAGGCCGCGACGCCGATATCGAACTGTCATCGAACAAGGGAATCGAGCTGTGACCGGCCTGTCCTTTCTGACCCTGATGCTGGCGGCCATGCCCATAGCCTTTGTGCTGCTGGCCGCCACGCTGGTCTTTGTCGTCACCAGCGGCAATCTGCAAATTCTGGGTTCGATCCCGCAGATCCTGTTCGGCTCGGTCGAGAATTTCGACCTGCTGGCGATCCCGCTTTTCGTGCTGCTGGGCGAGATCATGAACGAAAGCGGCCTGACCCGGCGGATCATCATCGCCGCGCGGGTCTGGCTGGTGCGGTTGCCGCATAATCTGGTGATCGTGAATCTTGTCGCCAACCTTGCGCTGGCCGCGATCATGGGATCGGCCACGGCGCAGATGGCGGTGATGTCGCGGGTCGTCGTCCCCGAGATGCAGAAGGACGGCTATGACCGGGGCTATGCGGCCTCGATCACCGCCAGCGCCGGGCTGCTGGGGCCGATCATTCCGCCCTCGATGATCTTCATCATCTTCGGGGTGATTGCGCAGGTCTCGATCGCGGATATGTTCATGGCAGGCATCGTGCCGGGGGTGGTGCTGTTCGCGTTGATCCTTGGCATCGCATTGTGGCAGGCGGGGCGGCACCGCGACCCGGCCCATGGCGGCGCGCCGCTGCCCGAGGGATCGCGGCTGAAGGCCACAATCCCCGGCCTTGCCACCATGCTGATCCCGCTGACCATTATCGGAGGCATCAGCGGCGGGCTGTTCACGCCCACTGAAAGCGCGGCCATCGCCATCGTCGTGGCGCTGATCTTTGGTGCGCTGGTGTTCCGTGAATTGCCGCTGAACCGGCTGCCCGCGATCATCGACCGCACGGTGACGAACACCGCCATCGTGCTGTTCCTGATCATGGCGGCCAAGGTGTTCGGCTGGGTACTGACCTTCAATCAGGTGCCACAGGCGGTTGCGGCATTTATCGTGTCGCTGACCGACGATCCGACCGTGTTCATGCTGCTGATCATGCTGGCGCTGATGGTGGTGGGGATGTTTCTCGACGGCATTGCCGCGCTGATTATCCTGACGCCGATCCTGCTGCCGGTGGCGATCTCGAACTATGGGATCGACCCGATCCAGTTCGGCGTGGTGATGTCGCTGACCCTTGTGCTGGGGTTGCTGACCCCGCCCGTGGGCACCGGCCTCTATATCGCGGCGGCCATGTCGGACATTCCGATCATGCGTCTGTCACGGCTGGTCGCGCCCTATATCCTGGCGTCCATCGCCGTCATCCTGATGGTCATCCTCGTCCCCTGGGCCGTCAGGCCGTTCTGACCCGGCGGGCTGCCGCGCCCGCCTTGCAAAGGAGGTTTATCATGACGAACCACCCCGTATTGATCGCGGGCGGTGGCATCGGTGGGCTTGCCACCGCCATCGGCCTTGCGCAAAAGGGCATTCCCTCGCTGGTGATGGAACGCGCCCGGCAACTGGGCGAAATCGGCGCAGGTATCCAGCTTGGCCCCAACGCCTTTCACGCCTTCGACTATCTGGGTGTGGGCGAGGCCGCGCGCGGGATTGCCGTCTATATCGACAGCCTGCGCCTGATGGACGCCATCAGCGGCGAGGAAATCACCCGCATCCCGCTGGACGACGCCTTTCGCGCGCATTTCCGCAATCCCTATGCGGTGATCCATCGCGGCGACCTGCACAGCATCTTTCTGAAGGCCTGTCAGGATCACCCGCTGATCAGCCTGCGCACCAGTTCCGAGGTCACGGGCTATGAACAGGATGGCGCGACCGCCACCGCGATCCTGAAATCGGGCGAGCGCCTTGTCGGACGCTTGCTGGTCGGTGCGGACGGGCTGTGGTCGAATATCCGCGGGCAACTGGTCGGTGACGGTGCGCCGCGCGTGTCGGGGCACACGACCTATCGCTCGGTCATTCCGACGGACCAGATGCCCGAGGATCTGCGCTGGAACGCCGCGACCCTGTGGGCGGGGCCGAAATGCCATATCGTGCATTACCCGCTGAAGGGCTGGAAGGTGTTCAATCTGGTTGTCACCTATCACAACGACGCACCCTCGCCCGAGGCCGGCGTGCCCGTCGATCACGCCGAGGTCCGCAAGGGCTTTGAACACGTGAACCCCGTCGCCCGCCAGATCATCGAGCGCGGGCAGGACTGGAAACGCTGGGTGCTGTGCGACCGCGAGCCGGTGCAGAACTGGATCGATGGGCGCGTGGTGCTGCTGGGTGACGCGGCGCATCCGATGCTGCAATATTTCGCGCAGGGTGCCTGCATGGCGATGGAGGATGCCGTGGCCCTGTCGGCCATGCTGGACCGGCATGGCGAGGATCAGGACCGCGCCCTGTCCGCCTATCAGGAATTGCGCCGCCATCGCACCGCCCGCGTGCAACTGCAATCGCGCGAGATCGGCCAGCATGTCTATCACCCCGCAGGCGCGCATGCCGACCTGCGCAACGCGGTGATGCGGGCGAAATCGCCTGCACAGTGGTTCGATGCTGTGGGCTGGCTATACGGCTCGACCGGGCTGGAAGGCGCAGTCGGCTGACCCCGGCCCGCAGCAAACCCGGCACCGGGTCGTATCGGGGAAGGGGGTGCGGTTCGGGCAAAGCCCGCCCCGCGCGCTGCCGCCCGGCCGGGCGCGCGCTTCGCGCGCGGTCAGGCTGCGGATGGCGGGGCCGGGCACCGTATTCCTTGACAGGACTGCCGGGAACGCTGCGCAATCCACATTGCGCCCTCTGCCGTCTGCTCCCAACGACGGCATCAAGCCGACGGCAAGCGCAACAGAGGGTCAGCGGACCACCGCCGGCCCGGCGCAGCGCTGCGCCCTGTTTCCGGGCCGGGTCATCGGGGGGTATGACGGCGTCGTCCCGCATCATCGTCATCCGAACATGCCGCGCCAAAGGCCGGGCGAAGCCGTGGATCGCCCGGCGGGACAAGAGGCGGCGTGTCAAAAGCCATTGAAATCTGACAGTGACAGGACGTGCTGTTTCGGCTATCGCATGGGCAACGTGAAACCGGAGGGACGAATATGGCGACGGAACACAAGCACGGCACGATGGGAATCACCCAGCAGCAGAAGACCTTTACCGGCTTTGTCAAATTCGCGACCGGCGTATCCATCGCCGCCATCGTGGTGCTGATCTTTATGGCGCTTGCCAATTCCTGACGCTTTCGGCGGACCTTGACGATGAAACGACGTGCCTTCCTTGCGGCCTCGCTGCCGGTGCTTTTGTCTGCTTGTGGTGCGGATAATATCTGGGCCAGCGACGAGGCGCTGCGGCAGGCGCGTTTTATCTCGGACGAGCCGCCCTCGATCACTCTGTTTACGGTGATCGGCATCCCGCGCGGGCAGGGCGGACATTCGGGGCTGATGATCAATGGCAGCCAGCGGGTGATCTATGACCCGGCGGGTAGCTGGCATCACCCCCGGATCCCGGAACGGCATGATGTGCTGTACGGGATCACCGACAATTTCAAGCATTACTATATTGATTATCACGCCCGCGTGACCTGGTGGGTTGCCGCCGATACGGTCCGGGTCAGTCGCGAGGTGGCCGATATCGCCATCCGCCGGGCCGAACAGAACGGCGCATCAAGCAAGAATTTCTGCGCGGTCGAAACCGGGACGGTTCTCAAGGGCGTGCCGGGCTTTGAGGGCGCGCCGACTGGTTTTTCCCCGACAAAGCTGCGCGACTGGTTCCTGACCCTGCCGGGTGTGACCTCGCAGCAGTTCCGGGACGGCGATCCGGCGAATAACCATGATGTGCTGATTCGCCAGAAGGACGGCATTCTGACCGGCTATCCCAGAGCGTAAAGCATCGTGACCAGCGTGCCCGCACCGGCCACGATGGTCAGCACGACATTTTTCGTCAGTACCCCGACCGCCACCGTGACCGCAGCGGCGGTCAGACGGGCGGGGTCGGGCTGGCCTTCGGTCGCGGCGGGCCACATGACCAGCGGTGCAACCAGCGCGGGCAGCACCGCCACGGGCGTATAACGCAGCATCCGCAGCACCCATTGCGGCAGGTCGCGATTGCCAAGGGCACCCAGAAACGACCAGCGGATCAGAAAGGTGCCGATGCCCATGACGATGATGATGGTCCAGATGACATGGGCGGGGGGCAGCGCGGTCATGACCGCGCCTCTCGGCGGCGTTCAACAGCCAGCTCGCACCACGCCCCCGCCGCCATGCCAAGGGGCGCGGCGATCAGCAGCCCCGTCCCCGAGGGCAGCCCCGCAAGCAGCAACGCGCCGGTGATCGAGACAAGGCAGGCCGTCAGATGCGCCACGCTTTTCAGCATCGGTGCGATCATCGCCAGAAAGGTGATCGGCATGGCGAAATCCAGCGCGATACTGTCCGGTATCGACCGCCCCAGTGTCGCCCCCAGCCAGGACACCAGGATCCACGGCACGCACAGCGCAGTCGCCGCACCAAAGAAATAGCCCATCCGTTGCGGCATGGTCAGCCGGGGATAACGTTCGTAATGCTGGATCGAAAGGGCAAAGCTTTGATCGATCAGCATATAGGCGATCCCGGCCTTTTGCCGGCCTGTCGCCTGACGCAGCCACGGCACCAGTGATGCAGAATACATCGCCATCCGCAGATTGACCGCCAGCCCCGACAGGATCACCACAATGGCGGGCGCGTGATCGGTCAGCAGTTGCAGCGCGGTGAATTGCGAGGCTCCGGCCAGCACCAGTACCGAAAAGCCCAGAGTCTGAGCGATGTCCAGCCCGGCCTCGGACGAGACGACGCCGAACAGCAGCGAAAAGGGGACGATCACGATCAGAAAAGGCAGCGACTGGATCACGCCGTGACGAAAGGCCTGACGCGGGCTGCGGGCCATCGCGCGCGCCTCGGCGGTGGTTTGCCGGGGGTCGGGGCTTGTTGTGGGCAAGGGGGACATGACGGGTTTCATCCGCAGAAAATTCCGGGCACCTTGCTTGCATGATGCGCAAATATTAGCAAGGCCGCGCCATGCAGATCAGCGATCCGATTCCCGCGCATATCCTGCCCGAAGCCGCAGGCCTGTGGTGTGCAGCCTTCGCCGACCGGCGGGCGGCACGGCGCGCGCGCGCCAGCCACGGCATTGCAGCGATGCGGGCGGGCCGGGTTGCGGGGGTTGCGGGTCTGCGGGACGAGACGGGCGGCTTTCTGGCAGAGGGCCGGTCCGTCGTGGGCCTGCTGTACCGCGCCGCGCCTCCGACCGCCGATCTGGTCATTGATGGCATCGTGGTACGCGACCGGCGGCTGGGTGTCGGGCGGGCGCTGGTCGAGGCGGCGGAACAGGCGGCGCGGACGCGCGGGCGCGGCGGTTTGCGGGCCGAGGTGCGGCTGAAAAACCGGGGGGCGCTGGCCTTTTACCGCCAGCTTGGATTTCACGAGGAAACGCGTGGTCGCTTTGGCTGGCCCTGGTCGGGCGTTGTCGTCGTGCTGCGCAAGCCGTTGGGCGCGCCTTAACCAAAGCCGTGCGCGGCGCGACCGACCAGCATGAAGGCGCGGGCGGCGCGGGTATCGGCCAGAATTTCGACCTGCGTATCGTCCAGGCGCGACAGGAAACGGGTCAGCATCAGGTCAAAATGACGCAGGAAATGATGCGCGGCGTCGCGAAATATCTCGTCCGTGTGCAACAGGGCGGATGCGACCTCCAGTGCGGTCGGGTCGTGGATGCCGCCTATGGCGGCGATGGCGGGGCCGCGCGCGCCTTCTGCGAAACGGCGCCAGATAATGACGGGCGCGGGGTCCGGCGGCAGGTCGTCCATATAGATGTCATGGCCTGCCAGCAGGGTGATCACGTCCTGCGCCGCACGCAGCACGCGCGAAGTGTCGTGATCCTGCAAGGCCGTGCGCAGCGCCGCGATGGCCTGTTCGTCGTCGGGACCGTCCGGAAAATTCAGCGCCCGGATCATGGTTTCGGTCGCGATCTCGACCGGTTCGGGTGCGTCAAAGCGCATGGCCTGCTGACGGATATCCTGCGCCGGACGCGCGCGCGCGGGCGACGGCGGCGCATTGCGCGTCGCGGGCTGCGTCGGCGGGGAAGGGGCCTGACGCTGGGTTTCTGCCTGAGCGGCGGCGGCAGGTGGCCTGCCGCGCGTAGCGGCAAGTTCGCGCAGTTCGGACAGACGCTGGCGCAGCTCGTCCGCCTCGGCGCGCAGCGACGCAATGGCACCGATCAGCGCCACAGCCATCCAGATCAGAACCAGAGGCAGCACCGCACCGATCAACGTTGCCAGACGGCTGATGCCGCCCGCAGCCTCGGGGCCGGGCACGACCAGCCAGAACACCGCCAGCAACGTCAGCCAGACCGCGGTCAGCGCCAGACCGGCCAGCGTCGGCAGCGCAAGCCCGGAAACCGTTGCGATGCGATCCGGCAGAGCCATGGCGTCACACGTACCGGACCGAAAGGATCTCGTAGCTGCGCTGACCGCCCGGAGTCGTGACCTCGACGCTGTCGCCCTCGTCCTTGCCGATCAGCGCCCGCGCCAGCGGCGAACGCATGTTCAGCAGGCCGCGTTCGATATCGGCCTCGGCCTCGCCGACGATCTGATAGGTACGCTCTTCCTCGGTATCCTCGTCGATCAGATGCACCGTCGCGCCGAATTTGACCGATCCGGACAATCTGGCCGGGTCGATCACCTCGGTCCGGGACAGGATCGATTCCAGTTCCTTGATGCGGCCCTCAATGAACCCCTGCTTTTCGCGCGCGGCGTGGTATTCGGCGTTTTCGGACAGGTCGCCATGTTCGCGCGCCTCGGCAATCTGCCGGATGACGGCGGGGCGATCCTTCGATTTCAGCTCGGTCAGTTCTTTTTCCAGCGACTGAAAGCCGCTGCGGGTCATGGGTATCTTTTCCATCGCGTTCCTGCCCCAGGTTGGGTTGCCCTTGCCTCTCGACTGCTAATCGAACGCCCCCGCCATCCGGGATGGCAGGGGCGCGCGATCTTACGATCCTGACACGAGACCCCAATTCCGGCCCTATTGCAAGTCCGTAAGGACAGATTTGCGGCATTTTCGCGCCAACGGATCACCGCGTCACGATTGCCCTGCACGCAAGGGCAGGCTAGGTCTTTGCAAAGCCAGTTGTCAGGGGAAGTGTCCAGCCATGAACGAAGCATCCGATATGACCCGCGAGTCGATGGAATATGATGTCGTGATCGTGGGGGGCGGGCCCGCAGGCCTGTCAGCCGCGATAAGGCTGAAACAGATTGACCCCGAAATCAACGTGGTCGTGCTGGAAAAAGGTTCCGAGATCGGGGCGCATATCCTGTCCGGTGCGGTGCTGGACACCAGCGGGCTGGACCGGCTGATTCCCGACTGGAAGGCGCAGGGCGCACCGGTCGTCAACGAAGTCACCGACGACAATTTCCTCATGCTGGGCGAGGGCGGGCAGATCCGCGTGCCGAACTGGCCGATGCCGCCGCTGATGTCGAACCACGGCAAATATATCGTCAGCATGGGCAATGTCTGCCGCTGGCTGGCCGAACAGGCCGAGGGGTTGGGCGTCGAAGTGTTTCCCGGCATGGCCGCCAGCCAGATCGTCTGGGACGGCGACCGCGTCAGGGGCGTGGTCGCCGGCGAGATGGGGCTGAACGCCGATGGCACGCCGGGGCCGCAATACGAACCCGGCATGGAACTGCACGGCAAATATGTCTTTGTCGCCGAGGGCGTGCGCGGCAGTCTGGCCAAGGAAATCATCGAGCGGCTGAACCTGTCCGATGGGCACGAGCCGCAGAAATTCGGCCTTGGCATGAAGGAAATCTGGGAAATCGCGCCCGACAAGGTTCATCCGGGCCGGGTCGTGCATACGATGGGCGGGCCGCTTGGCAAGAACGCGGGCGGCGGCAGCTTTATCTATCATCTTGAGAACAATCAGGTTCTGGTCGGTTTCGTCGTCCACCTGAACTATGCCAACCCGCATCTTTATCCTTATATGG
>NZ_JBKEBL010000153.1:0-22291 GCF_047973135.1 Paracoccus sp. (in: a-proteobacteria) | reverse complement strand
GCGGGGACCTCCCCGCCGCTCTGGATGGCGACGACACATTCACCTGTTGCGATGCAGCGGCGATACTGCCGGTGTCCCCCACCGCGACAAAATATTCCAGTTGCCTCAAGGTATAGCGCAGTTGCATCACCCACTCCGGTTCCAAGGCCATCAGCCCCGAAACCGGTTTCCGGCAAGGCGGCCCGCCACATGCGTCAGCCTGTCGCGGTCTGCCGGATTTGTAAATGATCCTGACACCTGGGTCAGACCAGACTTGCAAGCACCCGGTCCAGCATCCGGTCACAGGCCGCAAGCTGGGCGGCTTCAAGATATTCGTCGGGCTTGTGCCCCTGCCCGGCCATGTCACCCGGCCCGCAAACGACCGTCGGAATGCCGATCCCGGCGAAAAAGCCGGCCTCGGTCCCGTAGGCGACCTTGATCGGCGCGTCATGTCCGCTGAATGCGGCAACCCGGTGAACCGCAGGATCGTCCTGGCCGACCGCCAGACCCGGATAGGCATTGGTGGTTTCGACGATGATTTCCGCCTCGGGGCAGATCTGCCGATAGGGGCGCAGCAACTGTTCGATCCCAAGGGTCAGCCGCCCGAGAAAATCGGCCGGATCGTCGCCGCCGACATGCCGCAGCTCAAATTCGACGGTGGCCTTGTCGGGCACGATGTTCAGGGCGGTCCCGCCATTCATCCGCCCGGCATGAACCGTCGAACAGGGAATGTCATAGGCGTCGTCGCGCCGCCCGCCAGTGGCATATTCGTCCTGTAGGCCACGCAGCAAACCGATCAGATCCGACGCAAGATGCAGCGCATTCACGTAATTCGGTGCCAGCGAGGAATGACCCGCCTGCCCGTGGCAGGATGCGCGAAAGGCGGTCTTGCCCTTGTGACCGATGGCGGGGCGCATGCCCGTCGGCTCTCCGACGATACAAAGACCGGGCTGCCAGTGCAGGGCCTGATAACCGGGCATCATCTCGCGAATACCGGTGCAGCCGACCTCTTCGTCATAAGAGATACACAGCATCAGCGGCTGGTTTGTCGCCATACCACGCGCGCGTCCGGCCATGGCCAGCATCGAGGCGAGAAATCCCTTCATATCCGTTGTGCCCCGCCCGTACAGCCGCCCGCCCTCGTCGGTCAGCGCGAATGCAGGCCGCGTCCAGACCTGCCCCGCCACAGGCACCACGTCGCTATGCGCCGACAGCATGACCCCGCCCTGCCCTTCCCCCATCCGGGCCAGAAGCCCCGCCTTGGTTCCGGTCGGACCGGGAAGGCGATGGACTTGAAAACCCGAGGCAAGCAGATGATCACGGGCAAAGTCGATCAAGGCCAGATTGCTGTCGGCACTGACGGTTGGAAAGGCGATCAACCGGTCAAGCAGCGCCAGTGTCTCATCATGGGGTCTGGTCACGATATCCTGCCTGCATGATTGTCCAAAGCGGGTCACTATCAAGGTCTGCCTGATTTTCAGACCAATTTGCGACCGCTTCAAGGTGAATCAACTGCGCAAGCTGGCCCCGCCAATTGCGGCCCAATGGGTCGTCGTCGCGTTGCGGCGGATTTTCCAGCCTTCGGGCCGGTCGGGTGCGACCGATGACGAAAGGATGGCGGTCATCACGGTTGCGTCGTCGGCGGGCTTGACGCTGCGGCCATGTCCGGGATGGGCGTTCTCGAACCGGCGCATCGCGGCCACAGAGGCCAGCGCACCCCCCGCAGCGACGCGGCGCATAAGCTGTTCGCGCGGCAGCAGGCCGTATTCCTGATGGAGACGGGCGAACCCGTCCGATCCGACGATCAGGAACCCCGGCCCCCGGTGGCAATAGCTGATCGGTTCGGCGCAGGCGGCGCTTTCGGGGCGCAGGCTGATCGCGGTCGAGACCAAATCCTCGATCTGCGCGGTGCGGCGATCGCGCAATCGCTGCATGGTCGCGTCGTCCTTTGGCAACGATGCCGCGCGTGGCGTCTGCGGCAGGGGGCCGGTCCGGCCCATGGGCAGCCGGGGCGCAGCCCGCATGATCGCGTGAAAGCAATCGGCATATTGCAGCCCGGTCACATCCCAACTGTCACCGCGCTGGCGCAGGCACAGATAGGTCATCGCGGCCAGCGGGATTTCATAGCTGCGCAGATCGCCGCCCGCCGCCGCGTGATAGCGGTCGCCCAGTTCGGACAGCAATGGGGCCAGCATGCGCGGGGTCAGCCCGCCCGAGGCCGGGCTGACGCGTAGAATCCGGGTCATCCCCGCCGACAGCGCCCGCGCGAACCATGCCGGATCGCGCATGTCGGGCCGGACACGGCAGGGCCGGTCCGAAACCGAGGTCGCCCCGTCGATGACCCACAGATGTATCCCGGCGCGGTTCCGGCAAAAGCCGAAATAATCATCGCTCGGCGCGGTCGAGCAGGACGAAAAGACGATTTCAGTCAGCCGGATCATCGCCGGTCCGCGTCTGCGCCAGAACCAGATGCAGCCGCCCGCCTGCCGCCTCAAGCGCCGCGCGGGCCGCATCCACGGGCAGCGCGCGCAGGATCATCACCACCGCCAGCTTGATCGAGTGTCCGGCCTCGTTCAACACCCGTTCGGCCGTTGCGGCATCGCAATCGGCCAGATCGGCAACCATCTCGATGGCGCGGGCATGCAGCTTGGCATTGGTCGGACGCATCTCGACCATGCGGCCACGCCAGACATAGCCAAGCCGCAGGAAAATGCCGGTGGACAGGCAGGTCAGCACCGCCTTTTGCGAGGTGCCCGCCTTCATCCGCGTCGATCCGGCCAGAACCTCGGCTCCGGTGTCGGGGGCGATGACAATATCGCTGTGATCGCGCAACCGGCCCTGCGGGTTGTTGGTCACACCGATGGTCAGCGCGCCTGCCTTGCGGGCGTGATCCAGCCCGCCGACGACATAGGGCGTGTTGCCCGACGCGGCAATGCCGATCACCACATCGGCAGGCGACAGCGACAGCTCGTCCATCGAAGTACCGGCGGCCACGGCATCGTCCTCGGCCCCCTCGATGGCCTGTGTGATCGCCGCAGGCCCGCCCGCGATCAGCGAGACCGCACGTTCGGCGGGCCAACTGAAGGTCGGGACCAGTTCGGCGGCGTCCAGCGTCGCCACCCGGCCCGAAGTGCCGGCCCCCAGATAGATCAGCCGCCCGCCCCGCGACAGCCGGTCAGCGGCGGCATCGACAGCCTGCGTCAGGGGCGCGCGCTGCGCCTGAAGGCAAGCCACCGCCGCGATCTGGCTTTCGACCATGGCATCCACGATCTCGGTCGTGGGCCAGGTTTCGATCCCGGCATAGCGGGCGGCATGGGTTTCGGTGGGGCTTTTCATTCTGTCTCTGCTTTCTTCAGCGCCATGCGCGCGGCATGTAACGGCGCGTCTATCACAGGAAAATCGATGTCTTCACTGATAAGTTCTTTCTGGATCACCTCGCGGATCACCGGGTGCAGGCCGATCACCCGCCCGATGAACGAGACGCGCGCCTGACCGTTCCGGGCCAGCAGGGCACGGGCCAGCCGGACAAGTTCGCGGCCCGCCTGAAGGATGATGTTCAGCGCAAGCTGGTCGCCCGCATGCGCGGCCTCGGCCACGGGCATGGCCAACAGGCCGATCCGGCCACGATCCTTGCCATAGACATAGGCGCGGGTCGCGTCGCGGTCGTCGCCGCCGATGATCGAGAACAGCCGGTCGGCCAGAATCTCGACCCCGCGCGGGCTGCCATGCTGGTCGATGATGCGGAACACCTCATCCAGGGCGCGCAGGGCGATCCAGGTGCCCGAGCCGCCGTCGTCGATCAGGATCCCGCGCCCGCCCACCACGATGGGCTGGCCCTGCGGATCCAGCGTGACGCCGATTGACCCGGTCCCCGCCGAGACCAGATGCCCGCGCTGGCCGTCAAAGGCCGCATGCCATGCCAGGATCATGTCGTTGGAATAGCTGAAGCGTTCGGGCGGCAGATGGAACAGCGCCTTGATCTGGTTTTCAACCTGCACATTCTGGCTGAAACCCGCGCCTGTAATGCCGAAATGCGCGTATTCGGGCGGGCCGGACAGGGCGTCGCGGATTCCCTCAAGCGCACCGGCGAAGGCGGCCATGGACGAGGCGTCATAGATCAGCCCCGTCGCCCCCTCGGATATGCCGCGCGCGACCAGCTCGCCGGTTTCATCGACTGCGGCCCAACGCGATTCGGTACCGCCGGTATCGACGCCAAGATAAAGCGCCATCAAAACACGTCCTTGCTTATGCGAGCGCGGTCAGCCGGGCAACAAAGGCTCGGGTGATCTCTCGCGGGTTGGTGATCATGGTGCCGACCACGACGGCATGGGCGCCGGCGTCCAGCGCGCGGGCGGCGCGGTCGGGGGTATTCAGGCGGCCTTCGGCGATGACCGGAACGGCGACATGCGCGGCCAAATCCGAAATCAGCGCATAGTCCGGTTCGGCAGGCACCGGCCCGCCGCAATAGCCTGACAGGGTCGAGGCAACGAAATCGGCCCCCTCCTCTGCTGCCGCCACGCCCTGCGCCAGCGTCGCCACATCGGCAAAAGCCAGACATCCGGCGTCATGGATATGGGCAAGGACAATGCGCCAGTCCTCACCTCGCAGGCGCGGGCGGTCGGTGCAGTCCAACGCGACGATGCCCGCCCCCGCCGTGATCACCGCATCTGCGGCGGCACGGCTGGGAGTGATATAGACGGCCTCATCCGGGTCAAAGACCTTGTTGATGCCGATCACCGGCAGCGGCGTCTCGTGCCGGATTGCGGCAATGTCCTGCGCGCCGTTCGCGCGGATCGCCACCGCCCCGCCAGCCTCGGCCGCCTGCGCCATCGCGGCCATGAATACCGGGCCGTGCAGCGGGTTGTCGGCGCGGGCCTGACAGGACACGATCAACCCGCCTTTGGGCAACCCGCCTTTGGGAAGGATCGTCACTTCACCGCCCCCGAGGTCATACCGTTGATGAACTGGTTGGACAGCAGCACATAGACGATGGTGATGGGTGCCGCAGCCAGCGTCAGACCCGCGAACATCACCCCCCAGTTGGTGACAAATTCCCCGATGAAGATCGTCATCCCCTGCGGCAGGGTCTTGAGGCTTTCGTCCTGGATAAAGACCAGCGGAAAGAAGAAGTCGTTCCAGATCGGCACGAGGTTATAGATCCCCGCGATCACCATGGCCGGGCGGCACAGCGGCAGCATCACGCTCCACATGATGCGCGCTTCGGATGCGCCATCCATGCGGGCTGCGTCTTCCAGTTCCTTGGGCAGGGTGCGGATAAAGCCGGTCATGATGAAGATGGTCGAGGGCAGACCCATGGCGGTATAGACAGCGATCAGCGACAGGCGCGAATTCAGGATGCCAAGGTCGCGGAACAGCACGAAAAGCGGAATGATCGCCAGCTTCAGCGGCAGCATCAGCCCTGCCATGAAAAACATCAGGACAAAGGCAGAGCCCGAAAACTGATACCGCCCAAGCGCGTAAGACGCCATCGTGCCCAGAACCCCGATGCACAGGATCGACACGCCCGTCACGAAAAAGGAATTCCACAGATAGCGCAGGAAATTGCTTTCCGTAGCCATGGCGGTGAAATTCTGGAAATTGGTGAAATCGGGGATCGCGAACGGGTGCTGATAGATCTCCATGTTGGACTTGAAGCCCGAAAAGATCATGATCACGATAGGAAACAGCATCACGACGGTGTTTCCGATCAGGATGATCTGCATCAGCCCGTCGCGGCCAAAGACGGCCAGCAGGCCCCTGCTGGTGGTGGGTGCGGTGCTCATACTTCCAGTTCCCGCTTGCGAAGGTGAAGCGTCCAGACGGTGGCGACGATTGCGATAAACAGGAACATGATCACCGCCAGCGCCGAGCCAAGGCCGAAATCCTGCGTTCCCGCCGACTGATTGCCAAAGGCGGTACGATAAAAGACCAGCCCCAGCACATCGGTCGATCCGAAGGGCGAGCCGTCAAGCCCGGCCATGATATAGGGCAGTTCGAACCAGTTGAACGACCCGATGAACAGCAGGATGAACACCACCGTGGTCGAGGGCGCGATCAGCGGCCAGACGACCTTGCGGATGACGGTCAGTTCGCTGTCGGTCTCCATCCGCACGGCGTCCAGCAGCTCGCCCGGAATACGCTGCATGCCCGCAAGGAATACCAGCGTCGGAAAGCCGACCCATGCCCATGCGTTCACAAAGATCAGCGCGGCCAGCGCCGTTTCGCTTTGCCCCAGCCAGGGCTGCGCCAGACCGTCCAGCCCGACACTGCGCAAAAGCTGGTTCACGACGCCGAACAGCGGATGAAAGAACAGTTTCCACAGATAACCGATGATGACGGTGGACAGAACCACGGGCAGAAACACGGAAATCCGGTGCAGCCGCGCGCCGGGCAGTTCACGCCACAACGCATAGGCCAGCACGAAGCCCACGCCGTTCTGCACGATCATCAGCGAAAAGAAGACGATGACGTTATGCTTGAAGGCGTTCCAGGTGACGGCCGCGTAGGGTTCCTGAAACAGGATCGTGCGGAAATTTTCCAGTCCGATGAATTCGCCCCGCGCCAGACCGTTCCAGTCATAGAACGCATAGGCCAGGGCCGACAGGATCGGATAGACGACAAACAGTGCCATGACGGCCAGCGGCGGGATCAGCAGGAAACTGATCCACATGCCGCGCCCTGTCAGACGCAGCCCCGCCATTTTCTTGTGTGACATGGCCGCATCGCCCATGACGCTTCCTCATCCGGGATGTTGGTGAAGGGGGCGAGGCGAACCCGCCCCCGGTGATGGTCACTTCTTCTGGAACGGCTCGTAGTAAAGCGCGATTCCCTCGTTGACCTTTTTCGCGGCCTCTTCCGGCGTAGCTTCGCCTGCCAGCATCTTCTGCACCTCGGCCTGCAACAGCACCGAGCCCGACGGCTCCTGATAGCGGAAATTCGTCAGCATGATGTAGGGCACCGCATGTTCGTTCAGCGCCGCGACCTCTTGCAGCAGCGGATTGTCCAGCGTCACGCCAGGGATCGGAGAAAAGTTGCCAAGGGCATTGGCGAATTTCTGGCCAAATTCCGGCGTCGCGGTATAGGCCAGAAACGCCTTCACGGCGTCAGGGTTTTTGGTCTTGGCATTGCCGCCATAGCCGCCATCGAAGAACTTGCCGACCAGCTTTTCATCTTCGGCGGTCTTGCCCGGTGCGGCAAAGACGCCCAGCTTGATATCGGGGTTCTGGCTTTGGATATTGGCCAGCTCGAACGAGCCGCCGGCAAACATGCCCGCCATGCCCGAGGCGATCAGTTGCTGCGACGACGGATAGTCAAGACCGGTGAACCCGTCGGGGAAATAGGCGCTGATGTCCTTCAGCGCCTGAAGGCCGCCGACAAAGCGCGGATCGGTAAAATCGGCCTTGCCCGCCTCGACATCGTCAAAGAACTGCCGCCCGATCACCGACGAGGTCAGCGCCGAGACGATGGTTTCGTTCTGCCACGCGGTCGCGGTGCCATTGGCAAAGCCGAACATCCCGGCATCCTTGATCGCCTTGGCATTTGCCGTCAGCTCGTCCCAGGTTTCCGGTACTTTCAGGCCAAGCTGATCGTAGATGTCCTTGTTATAGATGACCAGCATCGTCTGCGAGGCGAAGGGCACGGCATAGGTCTTGCCATCCGCGCGCAGCGTTTCGGCCTTCAGCGCGTCGGCGGGCATCTGCGCCAGCCCCGGCACGTCCTCGGGGCCAAGCGGCAGCAGATAGCCCGCCCCCGCGACGGTTTCAAAGGCACCATAGGCGCGTACCATCATCAGGTCAGGGCCCTGATCGGCAGCCAGCGCGGTGGACAGCACGGTCGCATAGCTGGCCGCCTCGAACGCCTCGAACTTGATGTTGATGTCGGGGTTCTTTGCCTTGAAATCCGCGATCAGGGTTTCATAGGCGGCGCGATCCTCTTGCCGCCAGCTCCACAGGGTCAGATCCTGGGCAAGCGCGGGAACGGCGAAAGTCGTCGTCAGCAACGCAAAGGTTGCGGATTTCAGCATGTTGGTCATGGTTGCTTCCTGTTGGTTATGTCTTGTCAGAGGCGTTTGCCGGTATCGGCATCAAAGAAATGCATGGCCTGCGGGTTCGCCATCAGCCGCAGCGCACCAGCATGGGCCAGCGCCTCGGGCCGGGTATCGCTGCGCACCGAGACCAGCGTGCCGTCGCCAAGCCGCGCATAGACATAGGCGTCGCTGCCCAGATATTCGGAATACACATGCTGGGCGGCGAAACCCTCGCCATCATCCTGAACCGTGAAGGCATCGGGCCGGATCCCCAGAGTCACGCGCGGCCCCGAGACCGGCGCGCCAGGAATTTCAACCGTACCGCTGCCCGGAATCGAGAAACGGTCGCCGTCACGCGTGGCCGTCACCAGCGTCATCTTGGGCGAGCCGATAAAGGTCGCGACAAAGGTGTTGCAGGGCGTTTCGAACAGCTCGCGGGGGCTACCCACCTGTTCGATAATGCCACCATTCAGCACCACGATCTTGTCGGCCAGCGTCATCGCCTCGACCTGATCATGGGTGACATAGATCATCGTGCCGCCGATATCCTGATGCAGCTTGGCGATTTCCAGCCGCACATCCGACCGCAGCGCGGCATCAAGGTTCGACAGCGGCTCGTCCAGAAGGAATACATCCGGCTTGCGCACCAGCGCCCGCCCGATCGCCACCCGCTGCCGCTGACCGCCCGACAATTCCCGCGGCTTGCGTTTCAGCAGCGGCTCCAGCTTGAGGATCCCGGCCGCCTCGGCGATGCGACGGTCGATCTCGTCCCTGGCCAGCCCCTGCAGGCGCACGCCGAAGGCCATGTTCTCGTAGACATCCATATGCGGGTACAGCGCATAAGACTGAAACACCATGGCGATGCCCCGCCGGGACGGCGCGACATGTTCCATCGACTTGCCGTTAATGATGAATTCCCCGCTGGAAAAACTGTCCAGCCCCGCGATCAGGCGCAGCAGCGTGGACTTGCCGCAACCCGAAGGTCCGACAAAAACAACCAGTTCGCGGTCGCCGATTTCCAGATCGATGCCGCGAATAACCTCGACACCGTTAAAGTCCTTTCGGACGTCGCGCAATGATAGCTGAGCCATGCCTTCCTCCAGCATTCCGAGGGGGACATTAAAAACTGTTAGGTCCATTGTCAATCCATTTTAGATCCATTTTGGATTGATTCGTTTAACATAATGTACTTAAAGATAAATTATGCAATTGACACGCGATCAATGCTGTGGAATGGTATTAAAAAGGACTTGTATCAGGCGGGTATCGGGGTGTCGGACAACATGTTTCGCGCCGCCATCGGGCGGCAGGCGGCGCAGGGGCCGCTGTATCGGCAGGTCAGCGCCGCCATCGCCGATCTGATCGGCTCGGGCGCGCTGAAGCCGGGCGTGATGCTGCCGCCCGAACGCGAACTGGCAGCGATGACCGGCCTCAGCCGCGTCACGGTCAGCCGGGCGATGAAGGAACTGGTCAAGGCCGGACGGCTGATGCAGCGGCAGGGTTCGGGCACCTATGTCGCGAATCAGACCACCGCGCCGGCGGCACCGCAGCAGGGGCTGTCATCCTTTTCCGAGGAAATGACCCGGCGTGGGCTGGTCGCGCGCTCGGACTGGCTTAGCCGCAGCATCAACCCGCCCACCAATGAAGAGATGATGTCGCTTGGCCTGTCCGCGCATGACATGGTCGCGCGACTGGTTCGGGTCCGGGTGGCGGATGGCGCGCCGCTGGCGATCGAACGGACATCGCTGCCCGCTTTTGTGCTGCCCGATCCCGCTGCCATCGGCTCATCCCTCTATGACGCGCTGCGTGCCAGCGGCCACACCCCGGTGCGCGGCATCCAGCGGATCACCGCGACCAACCTGACCCCAAAGGACGCCCAGGTTCTGGGCATCCTGTCAGGCGCGGCCGCCCTGCGGATCGAACGGGTGTCCTATCTGGCCAGCGGTCGCGCGCTGGAATACACGCGCGGACTGTATCGCGGCGACAACTATGATCTTGTGACCGAGCTGACATAGGCCGGGGTCAGATCTTCAGCGATTCGACGGCATCACGCGCGGCCTGAATCAGCGCATTGGCATGGCTTTCCGACTGCACCAGCAGGATGAACAGCAAATCCGTCAGCGCAAGCTGCGCATCGCGCGTAAAGATCGCCGAACTGCGCGCCTGCAATTCGTCGCCAACCACGAACAACCGGATCGCCGCCCCCTTGGCCAGTCTGTTGGGCTGCACCCCGGTGACGGAAATCACCTTCGCGCCGCGTTGGGCGGCGGTTTCCGCGATGCGGCAGGTTTCCAGCGTATTGCCGGAAAAGGACATGACGATACCGATGTCGTTCCGGTTCAGCGTGACCGCATTGGCGATCTGGATATGGCTGTCGGGATCGTACAGCACCATATAGCCCAGCTTTTGCAGCTTGTAGGCCAGATCCCGCGCCACCAGGGACGACGCCCCCATCCCGACAAGTTGGATCCGCCGCGCCGCGCGGATCGCATCAAGCGCGGCCTGAACCGTGGCCTCTTCGTTGACCGAAAGTGTCTCTTGTATGGCATGGATCTTGGCCCCCAGCAGCTTTTGCAGGGTCGTCGCGAAATTGTCGCTGCTGTCGATGGTGCCGTGGATCACCCCCGCCGGCGCGCGCCATGTCTGCGAGGCCGCCCGCGTCAGTGCCACCTTGAAATCCTGATAGCCGCGAAAACCCTGTTTCTGGCAGAATTTCACCACGCTGGACTGGCTGCGCCCGGTGCGCTGCGCCAGTTCGGCCGAGGACAGGCGGATCGCCTCTTCCGGGGCGTCCAGAACAAAGCCTGCAATCTCGCGCTCGGCTAGGGTCAGGCTGTCAAGTTGCCCCCTCAGGATGGTCAGGATCGACATGGGTTTCCGATTCGCTATTCCTGAGGCGGTAATAAGGCGGAATGAGGCGTCGCAAACAAGGAATAAAATATCGTCATTAAGATTGACTTAAGGAATAAAATAGTCTAGCGCAGCAACAAGACCGAGAGGTACGGTTTTGCCCGAGAAACCGGCGCCGATGCCGCCTAATTCACGATCATGCAGGGAGATGAGACATGATTGACCGCTTTTCAAACGCGCTGAAACTTGCCGGTATCGCCATGACGCTTGGCGCATCGCTGGCCGGCGGCGCGGCATGGGCCGAGACGCTGAAAGTCGCGTGGTCGCAGGATGTGACCGGGCTGGATCCGCACAAGCAAACCGCCTTTTCGTCGATCCGGTTTCTGGAGCTTGTCTATGAACCGCTGGTCAATCTGGACAGCAAGGCCGATGTCGTTCCGGCCTTGGCCGAAAGCTGGGAATTCAACGGCGATGCGACCGTGCTGACCATGCATCTTGCCCCCGGCGCGACCTTTCACGACGGCTCGCCCGTGACTTCGGCCGATGTCCGGGCCAGTTTCGACCGGATCCTGGACGAACAGACCGGCGCAGCGGCGCGCGCAAATTTCACCGCCATCACCTCGATCGAAACGCCCGACGACGCGACCGTGGTGTTTCATCTGGACGGCCCGAACGTGCCCTTCCTGACGGCGCTGGCGACCATCAACGCCGCCATTCTGCCCGCGGCCGCCATCGAGGCGGGGAAGGTCGGAACCGAGGTGGTCGGCTCGGGGCCGTTCCGTTACGTAAGCTGGACTCCGAATGCCAGCGCAAAGCTTGCGGCTTTCGAGGGCTGGCATGGCGGCGCGCTGCCGCTGGAGGGGATCGACATTTCCGTTCTGCCGGACGAGACCGCGATTCTGGCGGCCATGCGTTCGAAGCAGGTGGATTTCGCGCTGATCAACGATCCTTTCGTCGCAACGCTGGTGCCGCAGACGCCGGGGCTGAATCTGGCCAAGGCACCGCTGCTGTCCTATCACGTCCTGCAACTGAACCCCGCCCGCGCCCCGCTGACCGATCTCAGGGTCCGGCAGGCGATTTCCTGTGCGGTTGACCGGCAGGACATTCTGGATACAGCCCTGCTGGGAGAAGGGGCCGTCACCGGACCGCTGACCATGGCCGCCTATGCCACTCCGACGGATGAACTGTTCTGTTACACGCGCGATCTGGACAAGGCGCGCGCGCTGATGGCCGAAGCCGGACAGGCGGACGGGTTCGCCATGACCATCATGGCCGCCACAGGCGAGCCCCCCACCGCCGCCGCCGAGGCGCAGGTACTGCAATCGCAGCTCAAGGAAATCGGCATCGACCTGACCATCGAGATGAAGGAACAGAATGTCTATGTCGATGCCTGGCTGAAGGGCGACTTCGACATGGCGGTGGCGCTGAACAGCGGACGGCCCGATCCCTTTACCATGTATAACCGCTATTGGACGAAGGACGGCAATCTTCAGAACGTCGCGAATTACATCGATGACGATCTGAACAGCCTGATGCGGCAGGGCCGCGAGGAAACCGATCCCGCAAAGCGCAAGGAAATCTTTCACAATTTCGAACGCCACATCGCCGAGATGTCGCCCTGGGTCTGGCTGTATACCGGCTATACCTATGCCGCCGAACAGGACTATGTGCAGGGGTTCGAACCGACGCCCACCGGGTCGCTGTTCGGGCTGACGAAAACCAGCGTCGCCCGCCAGTAAGGCGCATCGGGGAAAAGCTATGTCCTACCCGCTGAGGCGATTGCTGATGTTTCCGCTGGTCATGCTGGGCGTGGCGGTTTTCGTGTTCATCTCGATCCGGCTGGTGCCGGGTGACGCCATCACGGCGGCGCTTGGCACCGAATCCGGCCTGCTGACCCCCGTCCAGCGCGAGGCGCTGGCGGCTTACTATGGCCTCGACCAGAACTGGTTCACGCAGTTCTGGCACTGGTTCGGCGGCGTGCTGACCGGCGATTTCGGCATTTCGACCACCTATGGCCTGCCGGTCATGACGGTGATCCTGCGGCATTTCCCACTGACGCTGGAACTGGCGGTCCTGTCGATGATCATCGCGCTGACGATCGGCCTGCCCGCCGGTATCTGGGCGGCAACGCACAAGGACCGGCCCTCGGATCTGATCGTGCGGGTGCTGGCGATGCTGGGGCAATCGACGCCAAGCTTCGTTGTCGGCCTTCTGCTGATCTTTGTTCTGTCGGTCGGGTTCGGCGTACTGCCCGCGATGGGCAGTTTTGTCCCCGTCACGCAGGATCCGCTGGCCAATCTGGCGCAGATGATCCTGCCCGCCTTTACGCTTGGCTCGGCCTTTGCGGCGGCGGTGATCCGCATTTCGCGTTCGGCCATGCTGGACATCCTGCGCGAGGATTACGTGCGCACTGCCCGGTCCAAGGGGTTGTCGCGGCGGCGGGTCATCTGGCGTCACGCACTGCCAAATGCACTGATCCCCGTGGTGACGCTGTCGGGGGTGGAATTTGGCTATCTGCTGGGAGGCGCGGTGCTGGTGGAACAGATCTTCGCGCTGCCCGGTCTGGGCCGGACGGTGCTGAACGCCATCCTGCAACGCGACTATGCGCTGGTGCAGGGATCGGTCCTGTTCATCGCGTTCAATTTCATGGTGGTCAATCTGCTGGTCGATCTGGCCTATGCGGCGCTTGACCCGCGCATCCGTTTCGAGGCGAAATGATCACCTTGCTGAAAGACACCGCCCGTCACCCGTCGGGCAGGATCGGGCTGACGATCATGGTGCTGTTCCTGATCGCCGCCATCATGGGCGGGCTTGGGCTGACACCATTCGATCCGCTGGCACAGGACCGCATTGCCCGGCTGCAACCGCCCTCTGCCGTGCATTGGCTGGGTACCGACATGTTCGGACGCGACGTCACCTCGCGGCTGATGGCGGGAATCGGGCAAAGCTTTGTCATCTCGTTCTTTTCGGTCGGGGTCGCCACGCTGATCGGCACTGTTCTGGGGTTGACGGCGGCATGGTATGCAGGCCTGTGGGATGGCATCGTCATGCGGCTGATGGATGTGCTGCTGGCCTTTCCGGCGATCCTGCTGGCGCTGCTGATCATCACCATCTTTGGCCCCGGCACATGGACCTCGGTTCTGGCCATCGCCATTGTCTATACGCCGATCTTCACCCGCGTCGTGCGCGGCCCGGCCCTGTCGCTGCGCCGCCGCGATTTCGTCGATGCGGCGCGGACCTTTGGCTCGTCGCGCGGCTATATCATGACGCGGCATCTGGCACTGAACCTTGTCGCACCGCTGACCGTGCAGGTCACGCTGGCGCTGGCATGGGCGCTTGTGACCGAGGCGGGGCTCAGTTTTCTGGGGCTTGGGACGCAGCCGCCCTTCGCCTCGCTGGGGCTGATGCTGGCCGATGCACGCAACCTGATGGAGATGGCGCCCTGGCTGCTGCTGGTGCCCGCCGTGGCGCTGATGCTGGCGGTGCTGGCCTTCAACCTGCTGGGTGACGCCCTGCGCGACATCCTTGACCCCAAGACACGAAGGACGCTGGCATGAGCCTTCTTTCGGTACGCGACCTGAAGGTGGGCTTTGGCCCCCGCCCCGAGACGAACGAGGTCGTCCACGGCGTCAGCTTCGACCTTGCGCCGGGCGAGACGCTGGCGATCGTCGGCGAATCCGGTTCGGGCAAGTCGGTGACGTCGATGGCGTTGAACCGGCTGGTCGATTTCGGCGGCGGCAGGATCACGCAGGGATCCATCGGCTTTACCCGCGCCGATGGCAGCCGCATCGACCTTGCCACCGCGCCCGAACACGCGCTGGAGGGGATCCGGGGCCGCGAGATCGGCATGATCTTTCAGGAACCCATGACCTCGCTGAACCCGGTCCTGACCATCGGCACCCAGATCGAAGAGATTTTCCGCCTTCAGCATGGCATGTCCGGTGCGGATGCAAGGGATGCCGCACGCAAGGCGCTGGAGCGCGTGCGGATCCCCGATGCCGCCCGCCGTCTTGCCGCCGCCCCGCATCAATTGTCAGGCGGCATGCTGCAACGGGTGATGATCGCCATCGCGCTGGCCTCGAACCCGCGCCTGCTGATCGCTGACGAGCCGACGACCGCGCTGGACGTGACCATTCAGGCGCAGATCATGGCGCTGCTGGCCGAAATGAAGCGGGAAACCGGTACCGGCATGATCTTTATCACCCATGATATCGGGCTGGTGGCCGGTTTTGCCGACCGGGTGATGGTGATGCAGAACGGGCAGGTGGTCGAACAGGGACCGCTGGATGCCATTCTGGACGATCCGCAACACCCCTATACGCAGCATCTGCTGCGTGCGGTGCCACATTTCTCGGACGGGCGGGCGGTGCGCAGCGACGCGGTCACGGACCGCACGGCGCTGAATGTGCGCGATCTGACGGTGCGCTTTCCTGTCCATAGCGGCTTTTTCCGCCGCCAGACCGGCAATGTCCACGCCGTCGAGTGCGTCAGCTTCGAGTTGCGGGCAGGCGAGACCTTGGGGATTGTCGGCGAATCCGGGTCGGGAAAATCGACCACGGCGCGCGCGATCCTCGACCTGGTCAAACCCGCCAATGGGGTGATCGAGGCCAGCCAGACACAAAGCGGCGGCACCGACAAACCGGTGCAAATGGTGTTTCAGAACCCCAACGCCTCGCTGAACCCGCGTCTGACGGTGCGGCAAATCCTGGCCGAACCGCTGACTGCCGTGGGTCGCCGCATCGACGATACCGCGCTTGGGCGGATGCGGATGCTGCTGGAACGGGTGGGCCTGCCCGAAAGCAGTCTGGTGCGCTATCCGCACGAATTTTCCGGCGGCCAGAGGCAACGGCTGTGCATCGCCCGCGCGCTGATGCTGAATCCTTCGGTTCTGGTTCTGGACGAGGCCGTGTCAGCGCTGGATGTGTCGGTGCAGGCAAAGGTGCTGGATCTGCTGGTCGATCTGCAAAAGGACTTTGGCCTCGCCTATATCTTTGTCACGCATGACATGGCCGTGGTCGAACGCATCGCGCATCGCATCGCCGTCATCTATGCCGGCCAGATCGTCGAGATCGGTCGCGCCCGCGACCTGTTGGCCACACCGCGCCACAGCTATACGCGGCAACTGATCGGCGCTGTCCCCTCGTTGGACCGGCGGCATGCAGATTATGGCCTTGATACGCGGGCGGTTCCGTCGCTGGTGCGTCCGCTTGGCTACGAACCCCGGATCGCGCCGTGGCAAAGCGCGGGCCAGGACCATCACTACCGGCAAGAGGCCTGACGGCGCGGCGGGATCAGACCAGCCGCCCCTCTTGCATCGCGGCACGCACGAAACCCGCGAAAAGCGGCGCGGGTTCGAAGGGTTTGGATTTCAGTTCCGGATGGGACTGCACACCGATGAACCAGGGATGATCGGGGTATTCGATCACCTCTGGCAGCTTGCCATCCGGGGACATGCCGGAAAAGGTCAGGCCCGCCGATTCCAGCGCGGTGCGGTATTTCGCGTCCACCTCATAGCGGTGGCGGTGGCGGTCCTCCATCTGCAAGGCGCCGCCATAAATTTCGCTGATCCGCGACCCTGGCGCCAGAACCGCCGTATATGCCCCCAGCCGCATCGTGCCGCCCTTGTCGTCCCCGACCTTGCGCTGCACCGTGTAATTGCCCTGCACCCATTCCTTGAGGTGATAGACCACCGGGGTAAAGCGCGTCTTGCCCGCCTCGTGGTCAAATTCCTCTGATCCGGCATCCGGCATGCCCGCCAGATTGCGGGCGGCCTCGATCACGGCCATCTGCATGCCAAGGCAAATGCCCAGATAGGGAACGTTCTTTTCGCGGGCATAGCGGGCCGCCGTCACCATTCCCTCGGTCCCGCGTTCGCCGAAACCGCCGGGCACGATTATGCCATGAAAGCCGTCCAGCAGATGCGCGCCGTCGCCCTCAAGCTGTTCGCTGTCCACCCAGTCGGCGCGGACACGGACGCGGTTGGCCATGCCGCCATGGGTCAGTGCCTCGGCGATGGATTTATAGGCATCCTCAAGCTGGGTGTATTTGCCGACCACGGCGATTTTCACCTCGCCCTCGGCATTGTCCAGCCGGTCCATCACATCCTCCCATTTCGACAGGTCGGGACGGGGCGCGGGGCTGATCTGAAAGGCGTCCAGCACGGCGCGGTCCAGCCCGGCGCGGTGATAGGCCAGCGGCGCCTCATAGATCGAGTGCAGGTCATAGGCCGGGATCACCGCATCGGGACGGACATTGCAGAACAGCGCAATCTTGGCGCGTTCCTTTTCCGGGATGGGCTGTTCGCTGCGGCAGACCAGAACATCCGGAGCCAGGCCGATGGATTGCAGTTCCTTGACGCTGTGCTGGGTGGGCTTGGTCTTAAGCTCTCCGCTGGCGGCCAGATAGGGCAGCAGTGTCAGATGCATCAGGATGCATTCGCCACGCGGGCGTTCATGGGTGAACTGGCGGATCGCCTCGAAGAAGGGGAGCCCCTCGATATCGCCGACCGTTCCGCCGATCTCGCACAGCATGAAATCAACCTCATCACCACCGATAGCAATGAAGTCCTTGATTTCGTTGGTTACATGCGGAATGACCTGAATGGTCTTGCCCAGATATTCGCCCCGTCGTTCCTTTTCCAGAACGTTGGAATAGATCCGCCCCGAGGACACGCTGTCGGTCTGGCGCGCCGACACGCCGGTAAAGCGTTCGTAATGGCCCAGGTCCAGATCGGTTTCCGCCCCGTCATCGGTGACGAAAACCTCGCCATGTTCGAACGGGCTCATGGTGCCGGGATCAACGTTCAGATAAGGGTCCAGCTTGCGCAGCCTGACGGTAAAGCCCCGCGCCTGCAACAGCGCCCCCAGTGCCGCAGAGGCCAGCCCCTTGCCAAGGCTGGAAACCACGCCGCCGGTGATGAAGATATAACGCGCCATAAAGACCCCGTGATGTGCAAATTCTGTCAGGCTGCGGGCCGTCTGACGACCAGCATCACGGGACTTGAGGTATAAACGATTCGCCCCGTGTCCGCAACGGACCGCAAGTGGATGTGGGGGCGAATTTCCCTCGCCCCTATGTGTGGTGTGGCGTCAGTTCGACGGCGTACCGCCCTGCGCCGGGGCCGGGGGGGCCGCATCGCGGGTCGCCGCCGGTGCCTCGGCAGGTGCGGGCGTGGCTGGGGGCGGCGCGACGGCTTCGGCAGGGGCAGGTGTCTGTGCCGCAGGGGCCGCCGGTGCGGGGGCCGCAGGCGCGTCCGGCGTGGGCGGGGTCAGCGGATCGCCACCTGTCGCGGGCGGGGGCACATAGGCCGGAACGCCGGGCAGCGTCGGCTCGGGCGTGCGGTCGGCGGGTGCGCCGATCTGGTCCATGATCGAGCTGGTGCTGGATTGCTGCGCCGCGATGATCGTCAGCGCGATCGAGGTGCAGAACAGCGCGATCCCGAAAATCCATGTCAGGCGGGTCATCGCGTTCGCTGCCTGTCGTCCCGTCATGACGCCGCCGCCACCGCCGCCACCCATGCCAAGGCCGCCGCCCTCGGAACGTTGCAGCAGCACAACCCCGGTCAGCAGGACTGCCAGAATCAGGTGGATGGTCAGCACGACGTTTTGCACGGAGTTCGGCCTTTCATTTGCGGACGCGCCTATCTAGTCACCCCGGCAGGTGATGGCAAGCGCGGTCTCGTCACGATCAGCGCCGTCCGCGGGCCAGCCGCCGGGCCTCGGGCATGCGACGCAGGGTCAGCATCGCCCATGTGCCAATGGCAGGACCGGGCAGCAGCACGAGAAACGCCCATTGCCAGCCGCCCAGAAGGTTGGCGACCAGCGGCATCAGCCAGATCGCAAGAATCGTCAGCGCAAAGCCGATGCAGACCTGCAAGGTCAGCGCCGTGCCGATCAGACGTGGATCGGCCAGTTCCGTGACCGAGGCCGAAAACTGCGCACTGTCGCCGATGATCGAGATGCCCCAGACCACCGCAATCACCGCCAGCAGCCAGGCCGGGCCGTCAAAGGCGAAACCGATCAGCAGCGCACAGGTGCCTGACACCGCCATCATCCCGGCGGTGGTCAGGCAGCGCCCGATCCGGTCGGACAGCACCCCCCCGACGATGCAGCCGATCACACCGCCGCCCACCACGACGAAGGCAAAGGCCGAGGCGTTGCCAAAGGGCGCGACGCCCCCCTGCCCCGCCGCCGTGGCGAAGGTCAGAAACCACGCCCACATCGCATACAGTTCCCACATATGTCCGAAATAACCCAGATTCGCCAGAAACACTGGACGGTCGCGCAGCACAGCCAGCGTCTGGCGCGGATCGAAGGTGGCACGGCCAAAGGCATGCGGCCCCTCGCGCACCAGAAAGCCGAAAATCAGCGCCGAGGTCACGGTCGCCAGCGTCGAGGCCAGAACCACGGCGCGCCAGTCCAACCCCTGCCCCAGCGCCCTGAACAGGTGCGGCATCGCCGACCCCAGCGTCAGCCCGGCGACCAGAACACCCATGGCAAAGCCGCGCCCGGTGACGAACCACGTTGCCATCAGTTTCATCGCGGGCGGATACAGCCCCGCCAGCGCCGCCCCGGTCAGCAGCCGGGCGACAAAGGCCCAGCCAAAGCCCGGTTGCAGCAGCAGCGCGGCATTGGCCAGCGCGGCGATCACCGCCGACAGGGCGATCAGCCGGGTCAGGCGCACGATATCGGGAAGGTTCACAAGGGACGAAGCCAGCGCCCCCAGCACAAAGCCGATCTGGACCGCATTGGTCAGCCACCCCGCCTGCGCGGGCGACAGGCCCCATTCGCCGATCAGCTCGGGAATGACCGCCGTGGCGGAAAACCAGCAGGTCATGGCCCCGATCACGCCGGCACAGATCAGTGCCAGCGCGCGGTCACGTCCGGTCCCGGCGTCATTTCCTTGCGTCATCGGACCGGACAGCAGAACATGTCAGGCGTCTGCCTGCGGCTCACGCGGGGGGCGGCCGATAATGTCGCGCAATGCATCAAGTTCAATGAAGTTATCCGCCTGACGGCGCAAATCGTCCGCGATCATCGGGGGCTGGCTGCGGATGGTCGAAACAACGGAAACCCGCACGCCCTGACGCTGCAACGCCTCGATCAGGGGCCGGAAATCACCATCGCCCGAGAACAGCACCACATGGTCCAGCCGGGGAGCCAGTTCCATCGCGCTGACCGTCAGCTCGATATCCATGTTACCCTTGACCTTACGCCGTCCCATCGCATCGGTATACTCTTTTGCGGGTTTGGTGATGACGCAATATCCGTTATAGTGGAGCCAGTCCACCAATGGCCGAATCGGGGAGTAATCTTCGCCTTCAACGAGAGCAGTGTAATAATACGCTCGCAGCAGTTTGCCCCGGCGGTCGAACTCTTGTCGCAGCAGCTTGTAATCGATGTCGAAGCCGAGGGCCTTCGCTGCCGCGTAGAGATTGGCACCATCTATGAAGATGGCCAGCCGGTCGTCCTTGTAAAACATTCTTGTTGCCTTCAATAAGCAGTGTCTTTGTTCACCGATCCGGATACGTCAGGGTGAGGGACCTGTGGGCGTGTCCGTTCCGGTTCATCGTTTGTAGGGCAGCAGGGCCGCATGCATAAGCTATCTTTCGGTATTATCGCGCTGGGTGCAAACCTGCCGTCTGCCGCTGGAAGCGTGTGTCAGACGCTAACGGCGGTGGCGGGCATTGTGCACGCTGAACGGGATATTTCAATATCGGCAATGAGCAGATTCTGGAAAACCCCTGCATTTCCGGCGGGTTCCGGGCCTAACTTCATCAACGCCGCGATGGTGGTCCGCACACAGTTGAATGCTGAAACCCTGCTGAATTATCTGCACAAAATTGAGCGAAATTTTGGTCGTGACCGCCGTTCGGGACGCTGGTCAGCCCGTGTTCTGGACCTCGATTTAATTGCTTTTGACAACCTCGTGTGCCCAAATGAGCCGACTCACTCCGAATGGAGAGAATTGCTACCTGATCAGCAACAGACCCTGACTCCGGACCGTCTTATCCTGCCTCATCCCCGTATGCAGGACCGCGGTTTCGTGCTGGCCCCGCTGGCGGAAATCGCGCCGGACTGGTGCCATCCGGTGACCGGACGGACCGTCGCGCAGATGCTGAATGCCCTGCCCGAGGGCGCGATGGCGGGAATGACGCCGATAACATCGTGCAAGAGGCAGGCTTTCGCTTGACATTCCGCCGGATGATGACCACTTATCCGGCTTCGCCCCCGGCTCTACGATTCGCAACAGCACAGGTGACAGCATGGCCCGCGTAACGGTTGAAGACTGCGTCGACAAGGTTCCCAACCGCTTTGACCTGGTGATGCTTGCCTCGCACCGCGCGCGCGAAATGGCGGCAGGCAGCCCTCCGACGGTTGACCGCGACAATGACAAGAACCCGGTCGTCGCCCTGCGCGAAATCGCCGACGAAACCCAGCCCGTCGATGACCTGCGCGAACGGATGATCGAATCGAACCAGACCCAGATCGAGGTCGATGAACCCGAAGAGGACGCGATGGCGCTGCTTCTGGGGGCCGAAATCGACCGCCCGGCACCCATCGATGAGGAATCGGAAGAACGGATGCTGCGCATGATGCTGGAAGCAAACCAGCGCGGCTGACAGGCATTCAGGGGTCCTCGGCAAGCATGATCGACGTCGAAGACCTTATCGCGCTGGTCCGGAACTATAACCCGCGCAGCAATACCGACCTGATCCGCGACGCCTATGAATACGGGATGCGGATGCATGAGGGGCAGTTCCGGCACTCGGGCGAGCCCTATTTCACACATCCCATCGCCGTCGCCGCCATCCTGACCGAAATGCGGCTGGACGATGCGACCATCATCACCGCCCTGCTGCATGACACGGTCGAGGACACCCGCTCGACCAAGGAAGAGATCGCTCAGCTTTTCAGCAAGGAAATCGCCGAACTGGTCGATGGCGTCACCAAGCTGACCAATCTTCAGCTTTCCTCGGCCCAGTCCAAACAGGCGGAAAATTTCCGCAAGCTGCTGATGGCCATGTCGCGCGACCTGCGGGTCATTCTGGTCAAGCTGGCCGACCGCCTGCACAACATGCGCACCATCCGGTCCATGCGGGTGGAAAAGCAGGTGCAGAAGGCGCGCGAGACGATGGACATCTATGCGCCTCTGGCCGGGCGCATGGGCATGCAGTGGATGCGCGAGGAACTTGAGGATCTGGCCTTCAAGGTCATCAACCCCGAGGCCCGCAATTCCATCATCCGCCGCTTTGTCAGCCTGCAAAAGGAATCGGGCGATGAGATCCAGCAGATCACCGCCGACATCCGCACCGAGATGGAAAAGGCCGATGTGGACGCCGATGTCATTGGCCGCGCGAAAAAACCCTTTTCGAGCTGGCGCAAGATGCAGGAAAAGCAGCTTGCCTTTTCGCGGCTGTCCGACATCTACGGCTTT
>NZ_JBKEBL010000012.1:0-27017 GCF_047973135.1 Paracoccus sp. (in: a-proteobacteria) | reverse complement strand
TGGCACCATCGATCCGTTCCGCCTGTTTCTGGTCTTTAACGAACTGGTCGAGCTTGAGGACACGCCCGGCCTGAACCTGTCGCATATGATCGACCAAAGCCATAATGTCACCGATCCCATCGAAAGCCTGATGGTCAGCGCCTGCGAGATTCAGCGCGCCTTTGTGCAGGCCTCGCTGGTGGATCGCGCTGCGCTGCGCGACTGCCAGCAGGCCAATGACGCGCTGATGGCAGCGGCGACGCTGCGCGCGGCCTTCCGCACCGATGTCGAGCCAATTCTGGCCATGGCCCGTCTGCGGGCGGGCGCGGCCATCGACCCGGTCGCGACCTTCCGCGCCTCGGACTATCGCGCGAAGGTCGCGGAACTCCGCCCGCGGGCGAAGGGTGGTGGTGGCGGGATCGTGTGACCGGTCAACGGACCGAAAGCGGCACACTGAGGGGGCGATATTCGGGCCAGCGCGTCATTTCCCGCGGGCCGATGATCGTCAGCCTTTCGCTTTTGGCGGTCAGTTGCTGCAAGACCTCGCGCAGCATCATCCGGGCCAGCGGCGCGCCGGGGCACATATGCGGACCACGGCCAGCGGATCGCCCCGCTTGATCGGACAGCCGCCAATCGTGGTGTCACGTGTCGCCGTCCGGGTAACGCCGCGATAGGGGGTATAAAGGCAATTCCTCGATCAAGGCGCGTTCCGCATCCGGATTCTGGCGCAGCAGGTCCAGATGTTCGGGATGGGTGGCCATATGCCAGGCCAACGAGCACAGGAAATTGCGCGGCACCACATGCCCGCCGATCAGGTTCAGCCGGACCATTCCGGCCAGTTCCTCATGCGTATAGGGGCCTACGTCGGGGTCATGGGCGATCAGCCCCGACACCATGTCGGTTTCCGGGTCACGCGGACGCGCCATGCGGTCAGCGGCCAGGTCGATGGCGAACTGACCGACGCGGCGCGACAGCTTGCCCGCGCGGGGCAGATCCTCGGCCTGCGCAGCGACGACATAATCATGGCTGAGCCGACTGATCCTGTCCGCTTCGGTCAGATCCAGCCCGACCAGCATGCATAGCGCGCCTTGCGTGAACGGCCCGGCAAAGCGATCGCCAAAATCCGCCTTGGCCGGGTTGGCAAGCAGCACGTCGAACAGACGAGTGACCAGCATCTCCCGATCCTGCACCATCCGCTTCATGCGGTTTTCGTTGAAGAACAGGTTCAGCCCCTTGCGATAGCGATCAGCCTCGGGCGGATCCTTTTGCAGCGGCGGCCGTGGCAGATCCTTGCGCGGGCTGGACGGAATCACCGTCATCCGCGTCGCGGCGAAATCCTGAGGTGCGCGCGAGGCGGCGGCGACATCGTCATGGCGCATCAGCGTGACGCACCCGCCCCATTCATCCTGCCACGCCACCGGTGCCAAGGCCCGCAGCCGTTCATGCGTGGCAGGAGGATCGGCCAGCGCGGCGGATCTCGGTGATCGCTGGAGATGTAGCCATCGGCGGCAAAGGGCAGGCACATTGACCAGACGAAGGGCGCACCCAGTTCCTCGAACGCGCGATAGAACGATGTATCAAACCACAGACCCGCGCTGCATGGGACAACGCCCAGTCCGAGTCCCGATGCCACTGAGGCAGCATCACATTCGGGATCAAACGCGCGCCCGGTCAACGTTTCAAGGATGGGGATCATTCCCTCGATTTGCCGCTGCGTCAGGTCCGGATGCGCGCCGCCATGATGATCCTCCCGGTTGTCGCGCACCCTGCGCCACCATTCCGGGCGATTCCGGTCGGGATGGGGGGCGTGCAGAAGGATATGACGCGCGCCTGTCAGCCGGACCCAATGCGCGAAGATTCGCGAATGGTCGTCAGCGCTGGCCCGGCTGCACAGCAGCGCCGGCGGCGGCAACCCGCCCCATGGCTGGGTGTCGGGCCTGCCCTCCATAAAGGCCAGCAGCGGCAGGGCGGCTGCGGAACATTCAAGCGGCTGATAGGAGAAGACTTTTCCCGATCAGAGGCAGGCCGGACAGGTCGCAACCATCCGGCCAGCGCGGTAGCGCGTCCCAGCCCCACAGGTCGTCATGTGGATCGCGTTGCCAGATCACATGGCCGATGTCATGCCGGGCCAGCGCCTCGGTGATGGCGTCAAGAAAGCCGCAATCGGCCTGGCGCGCGGCAAAGGGATTGTCGGCCCAATCTTCCAACCGGTCGCCGGTCGGGATGGTCAGCGCCTGCTGGTCCAGAATCAGCGCGCCCCTTCGGTCCAGCCGCTGATGCACCAACCCCGGATCGAAGGCCGCGCCGGGCACAAGAAAATCGCGCTGTTCCGGCGCCTGTCGCAACAGTTCCACCTCCGCCTGTTCGGGGGCATCGGCCGTGCCGACGAAGAGGCTTTTCTGCGTATGCTGGAACGACTGACCCACCGGCTGACCCACAAGTAAACGCAGCCGGCCGGGTGAACCACACCGGAATGGCCGTTACGCCTGCGTCCTGTCCATTCCGGCGCGGCGCGGCAGGGCGGGGTAAAGCTCGGGCTTGACGGTGATAAGCTCGGGGCGGGGCGGCTTCTGTTCGGTCAGTTCATAGGCCCTGCGGACAAGCTGGCGGTGGCGCTGGCGGATCATGTGGACGGGGATGCGCAGCAATTCGGCATAGGGTTCGTAATCGAAACAGCCGATAGAGACGCAGTTCAGTTCTGCCTCGGGCAGTTCGGCCAAGAATCGTAAAAGCGCCTCGAATACATTGATCGAATTGGCAAAAATTCCCGCAGGAAGGCCGCCGATTTCGCGATACAACGCACGGATCCGGGTCAGTGCAACCTCGGGGTCATAGCCACAGGCCAGCACCTGTCCGGGGTCGCATGTACCGAAACGGGCGTCGATCCCGGCCCGGAATCCGGCGATCCGCCGCGACGAGGCATGCAGCCGCGCATCGCCCCCCAGAAGATAGATCCTGTCGCGCGGCGGGGGCAGGCCCTCGGGCAATGTTGCGATGATCGCCTGGGTCAGACGATGCGCGCCATCCTCGTTATCGGTGATGACTGACGAGGCACCGGGACAGGGCTGGTCGATAAAGACATGCGGCAAATCGACCTTGCGGCAAAAGGCGCTGATCTGCTGCGGTTCTGCCGCGCCCACCACGAACAGCGTATCGATGGAATAGGCCATCAGATCCTGCACGGTCTTCAGCTCGGCCACGGGGTCGCGCTGAGTGGCGATGATGATCGGGCATTGGCCGCGCTGCCGTGCCTCCAGCGTGAAGCTTTGACTGATGTCGGAAAAAAAGCGGTTGTTGTGCTCGGGCAGGATCAGCCCCACCAGCCCTGACCGCGCCGTGCGCAGCCCCCGCGCCTGACGGTTCACCGAATAGCCCGTCTGCCCGGCCAGTTCGATGATCCGTTCGGCGGTTTCTGGCTTGATCCGCCGCGCCTTCCACGTTCCGTTCAGCGCCGCGCTGACCGTCGAGGGCGAGGTGCCCAGCTTGCGGGCGATGTCGTATATGGTCTGCTTTTGCGTGGGCTTCATCGTCGGCTGTCGGCGCGGTGATTTCCTTGACAGCGTGCCGCGACTCGCCCTAATTTGCAACATCGATTGTGCAAACGCGATTCACGGGTTTCGGCTGCGGCTGGACATGCCGGGGATATTTTTCTGCCCAAGCTGCACAATCGATTGTAATTGTGCCTGCAAAACGGGCCCGAAGGGAGGAAGAAATGAAAAGGATTCTGGGTTTCGCCAGCGCTGTCGCGATTTTGGCAGGGCTGTCCGGGCCGGCGCTTGCGCAGGATATCGGTGTCGTCGTCAAGATCGGCGGCATCCCCTGGTTCAACGCCATGGAGGCCGGCATCAACAAGCGCGCCGGTGAACTGGGCGTCAGCGCCGAGATGATCGGCCCCGTCTCGGCCGACCCCGCCTTGCAGGTGCAGGCCATCGAGGATCTGATCGCCAAGGGCGTCGATGTGATCGGCGTGGTTCCCAACGATCAGGCCGCACTTGAGCCGGTGTTGAAAAAAGCCCGCGACGCCGGGATCAAGGTCATCGGCCACGAGGGTCCGGGGCTTGAAAATGTCGATTGGGATTTCGAGCTTGCCTCGGCCGAAGGCTTTGGCGAGGCGCATGCCAAGCTATTTGCCGACAAGACGCCCGGCCCCGGCAAATACGCGGTTTTCGTCGGCTCTCTGACGGTGCCGCTGCATAATGCCTGGGCCGATGCGGCGATTGCCTGGCTGAAAGAGAACCGCCCCGATCTGGAGCTGGTCGGCGACCGTTACGGCGTGGCCGAAAACGTCGATGACAGCCGCGCCACCGCGCTGGATCTGATCGCTGCGAACCCGGATCTGCGGGGCTTTCTGGCCTTCGGCAGTCAGGGTCCGATCGGCGCGGGCCGCGCGGTCGAGGAACGTCGCAAGACCGGCGAAATCGCGGTTCTTGGCCCCTTCTCGCCCGGTCAGGGCCGCAAGATGGTTCATTCCGGCGTGCTGACCGGCGGCTATATGTGGAACCCTGAACAGGCGGGGCAGGTCTTTGTCACGCTTGGCAAGATGCTTGCCGACGGGCAGGAAATCAAGGATGGCGACGACATTGCCGGCCTTGGGGTGGTGCATCCCGATGCCGAAGGGCGCGATATCATCACCGACAACCTGCTGGAACTGAACGCAGACACGGTGGACGGGCTGGCTGATATGGGGCTCTGACCCCGCCGGTCACGGGAATGCCGCGGGCGCAGGCCGCCCGCGGCGCAGGTTGCAAGGGAAAGCGGACATGCTGGACAGCGGGGCCGGGCGTCATGCGCTGCGCCTGAAGGGCGTTTCAAAGGTCTTTGGCGGCGTCAAGGCGCTGGATCATGTCGATTTCGACGTGCGCGAAGGCGAGGTGCATTGCCTTGCCGGTGAAAACGGTTGCGGAAAATCGACGCTGATCAAGATCGTGACCGGGGTTTATCAGCCCGAGGCGGCAGAACTGTTCGAACTGTTCGGCGAAAGGCTGGACAGCATCACTCCGGTGCAGTCGCGCGCAAGGGGCGTGTCGGTGATCTGGCAGGATCTGGCGTTGTTCCCGAACATGAGCGTGGCCGAGAACATCGCCTTCGACGAAATGGTCGGCCTGCGCCTGCGTGGCGTGGACCGGCGCGGCATGAGGGAACGCGCCCGCACAGTGCTGGAACGGCTGGGTGTCCCGCTGGATCTGGATGCCGCGCTGGAAACGCTGCCCATCGCGCAATGTCAGGTCGTGGCCATCGCCCGCGCGCTGATGAACGACGCGCGGCTGATCTTCATGGACGAACCCACTGCCTCGCTGACGCAATCGGAAACCGACCGGCTGCTGGCCATCGTGCGCCGTTTGTCGGCAGACGGGGTGGCCATCGTCTTTGTCAGTCACCGGTTGGCCGAGGTGCTGGACATCGCCAGCCGGGTGACAGTGGTGCGCGACGGGCGGCTGGTCGGCGTCTATCCGACCGAGGGCATGACCCAGGCGCGTCTGGGTGAACTGATGACCGGTCATCTGCTTGAGGACCAGGTCGCCGCCCGCGACATGTCCGCCGCCCCTGTCGCGTTCGAGGCGCAGGGGCTTGGCCTGCCGGGGCAGTTTCAGGACATCGACCTGCAAATCCGTCAGGGCGAGGTCGTCGGGCTGATCGGCCTGCTGGGGGCGGGGCGGACCGAACTTGCCCATGCCATGATGGGGATAGGCCAGCCCGCACAGGGCAGGATGACCCTGCTTGGCCAGCCCTATCGCCCGGCCTCGATCCGCGAGGCCATCGCCGAAGGCATGGCCTATGTGTCCGAGGACCGGCTGAATCTGGGGCTGTTGCAGAAGCAATCCATCGCCGACAATGCCGCGATTGCGGTACTTGACCGGCTTCTGGACGGGCTGGGGCTGATTTCCGGCCCCGCCAAGCTGGATCTGACCCGCGACTGGGTGGGCCGTCTGGGCATCAAGATCGGCCAGCCCGAGGATGCCATCTCGACCCTGTCGGGGGGCAATCAGCAAAAGGTGGTGCTGGCGAAATGGCTGGCGACGCAGCCAAGGCTGCTGATCCTCGACAGCCCCACGGTAGGCGTCGATGTCGGAGCGCGCGCCGGCATTTTCCGTATCGTGCGCGATCTGGCCGAACAGGGGCTGGCGATCCTGCTGATCTCGGACGAGGTGCCCGAGGTTTTGTTCAACGCCGACAGGGTGCTGCACATGGCCCATGGCCGGATCGTGGGCGAATACGATCCGCGCGTGACCGATGTGGCGGGGCTGGAAAGGGCGATCTATGAATAACCTGATCCGCAACCGTCAGATCGAGTTCCGCCTGCTGATCGTTCTGATCGTCCTGTGCGTCGGCCTGTCGCTGGCAACTGACACGTTCCTGACCATGGGGAACATCACCTCGCTTCTGAACAACAACTCGGTCAACCTGATCTGGGCGGTGGGCCTGCTGGTGGTGCTGATCGCCGGGGGAATCGACATTTCCTTCGCGGTGGCGTCATCCGCCGTGCAATATCTGGCGGCCAAGTTCCTGATCGGGATCGGCGGCGGCAACTGGGTGCTGGGTTTTCTGTCCTGCGGGCTGATCGGGATCGGGCTGGGGCTGATCAATGCCGGGCTGATCCACCGGTTCCGCATCATCTCGATCGTGGTCACGATCGCGACCTTCAACGCCTGTTTCGGGCTGCTGATGTTTTTCAGCGGCGGGCGCAGCATCTATGCCCTGCCCGACTGGTGGACAGACCGGGTGATCCTGTTCGAACATCAGGCCGCCAATGGCACATGGTCGGAACTGACCCTGCCCTTCGCCGTGATGATCGTCTGTGTCCTGCTGACCTGGGCGCTGATCCGGCGCAGCAATGTCGGCAGGCAGCTTTACGCCTTTGGTGACAATCCCGAAGGTGCGCGTCGCGCAGGCGTCAGCATCGCCGTCATGCAGGCGCTGGCCTTTGGCTGGTGCGGGTTCATGGCGGGGATTGCCGGGCTCATGCAGGTCAATATCGTGCAAGAGGTCGTGCCCAACGCCCTTTATGGCCGCGAGCTGGAGGTGCTGGCGGCGGTCGTTCTGGGCGGCGCGCGGCTGGGGGGCGGGCGCGGCACGATTACCGGCTGCATCCTTGGCGTCATGTTCGTGGCGGTCACACAGAACGGGCTGAACCTGATGGGCATTTCGCCCTTCGCGTTCCAGATGATCATCGGTACCGCGATCCTGATCGCGATCTCGACTTCGAACATCTCTTTCGCGGGCTTTGGCAACAAACGGCAGGAGGGCCGCAAATGACCGCGCTGATCGAACGTTCCCGCGCGCTGTTCGGGCGCGAAAGCTTTGGCCTGCTGATCCTGATGGCGGCGATGATGGTCGGCTTCAGTTTGGCCAGCCCGAAATTCCTGACCGGGGCCAGCCTGTCCTCGATGGGTTTTCAGGCGCCGCTGCTAGGGGTGCTGACGCTGGCCATGCTTGCCCCGATGATCGCCGGAGGGTTCAACCTGGCCATTATCTATACCGCCAATATCTCGGGTCTTGCGCTGGCCTGGGTGCTGTTGCAGGCGGGCGGACCCGAGGCGGGGGCCTTCGCGATCATCCTTGGCGCGCTGGCCGCGCTGGCCGTCGGCACGCTGGCGGGCGCGGTCATGGGCGCGGTGATCGCCTATGTCGGCGCGCATCCGATCCTTGTCTCGCTGGCGATGATGATCTTTCTGCGCGGGTTGGGCGAATTTCTGACCCGCGGCGGAGATATTTCCGGCTTTCCCCGTGAACTGGCCTTTCTGGGACATGGCACGCTGATGGGCCTGCCCGCGCCCCTGCTGCTGTTCGGCGTCGTGGCGCTGGTCTGGCACATCATGCTGCGCCGCTCTCGCCACGGTTTTGCCGTCTACATGGTCGGATCGAACATCCGTGCGGCGGAATATTCCGGCATTAACACCAAACGCACGCTGGTGCTGATCTATGCGCTGTCCGGCACGCTGTGCGCGGTGGCCGGTATCCTGATGGCGGCGCGCTTCAACTCGGTCCGGGTGGGTCATGGCGAGGCGCTGCTGCTGGTCACGGTGCTGGCGATCTTTCTGGGCGGCATCGATCCGTTCGGCGGGCATGGCAAGGTCGCGCCGGTCATCCTGTCGGTGCTGATCCTGCAAATCCTGTCATCGGGACTGAACATGGTCGGGGCCAACCAACATCTTGCAACCGCCGTCTGGGGCCTGTTCCTGATCGCCGTGATGATCCTGCGATCCGGCCAGATTTTCAGACTATTTGGCAGAAAGGACTGAACTCATGGAAGGTTTTGGTGTTCACACAAGCATGTGGACGATGAACTGGGACCGCGAGGGCGCGGAACGCGCCGTGGCCGGGGCAAAGCAATACGGCGTCGATTTCATCGAAATCCCGATGCTGCGCCCGCGCGATATCGATACCGACCACACACGCGGCCTGCTGGAAAAGAACGGCCTGCGCGCGGTCTGTTCGCTTGGCCTGCCCAAGGAATGCTGGCCCTCGGTCAACCCGGAAAAGGCGGTCGATTACCTGAAGCTGGCGCTGGACAAGGCCAAGGCCTGCGGGGCCGAGGCGCTGTCGGGCGTGACTTTCGGCGGCATCGGCCAGCGTACCGGCCTCAGCCCGACCGAGGCGGAATACGACAATATCGCCCGCGCGCTGGCCCCCGCCGCCGCCCATGCCAAAAAGATCGGCCTGCTGTTCGGGATCGAACCAGTCAACCGCTATGAGAACCACCTGATCAATACCGGCTGGCAGGCGCGCGACATGATCCACCGCGTCGGCGCGGACAATATCTTCATTCATCTGGATACCTACCATATGAATATCGAGGAAAAGGGCGCGGCAAACGGCATTCTGGATGCGCGCGAGTTTCTGAAATACATCCATCTCAGCGAAAGTGACCGGGGCACGCCGGGCGAAGGCACCTGCGACTGGGACGAGGTGTTCGCGACCCTTGCCGCCATCGGCTTCAGGGGCGGGCTGGCGATGGAAAGCTTCATCAACATGCCGCCGGAAATCGGCTTTGGGCTGGCGGTCTGGCGTCCGGTTGCGGCCAGCCATGACGAGGTGATGTCAAAGGGCCTGCCCTTCCTGCGCAACAAGGCCGCGCAATACCGGCTGGTCTAGGGTGGCGCGGACGGATTTTGCCGGGCTTGCCGGGGCCGCGCGCGATCTTCTGGCGCGGCCTGGCCGTCAGGTTCTGGCCATCGCCGGAGCGCCGGGTTCGGGCAAGTCAACTCTGGTCGAAAGGCTGGCGCGGGATCTGGACGGCACCCATCCTGGCGCGGTGGCGATCCTGCCGATGGACGGGTTCCATTACGACGACGCAATCTTGCATGCGCGGGGGCGGCACCCGTGGAAAGGCGCGCCCGACACGTTCGACGTGGCGGGGCTGGCGGCAATGCTGCGCCGCCTGCGCGACCCCTCCGAGGAAGAGGTTGCGGTTCCGGTCTTTGACCGCGATCTTGAAATCTCGCGCGGCAGTGCAAGGATCATCCCGCCTTCGGTCCGGCTGATCCTGACCGAGGGCAATTACCTGCTGCTGAACCGCCCGCCCTGGCAGGCGCTACGCCCGCTGCTCGACCTGACGGTGATGATCGACATCGCCGAGGCGGAACTGGCGCGACGGCTGCGCGACCGATGGGTCAGGTTCGGCCTGTCCGAACAGGAGATCGCCTTCAAGCTGGACGGGAACGACCTGCCGAATGGCCGGGTCGTCACGACCGAAAGCGCGGCGGCCGATCTGGTCCTGATGCTGCAATAAAGCCTGACGACTTTTATCTGATCTTGTTGTCAGGCTTTGATTTTTTGATTTCACGCTGATGCTGCCGCCTGTGCAACGCTGCTCTTGTCATCCGGCGGACCCGAAAAGCAGACCTGTACCGCCGAAGGCTAACCGCGATCCGTTCTCGGGGCTGCCGTGGAACCGCCTTGGCCATCCGGCATTCCGCCATGTCGCATCACGGTCCGGCAAGCGGCACCCCCGCCAGCACAGGCAAGCCCGCCGCAGGCTTTTGCAGGGGGTCCGGGGGGCGCATAGCTCCCCCGGCTATCGCGGGACGCAAATCTGCGGCGGTACCGTCACGCAAAAGATCGCCGTCGTGCAGCAGCAGCGGTTACACCGGGGGCGCGGTTGAGCTTCAGCGCCGTTGTTCCTCTGACAGCAACCGCGCCGTCATGTCGTCCGTGACCAGCACATTCGCCAGCCCCGCCCCCAGCACCGCCCGGATGATCCCGGTCTTGTGCGGGCCGGCGGCGGCAAGGACGCGCTCGGGCACGCCGCGCAGCACGTCCAGATCGATCCCTATGGTGCAATCATCCAGCGGCGTGTGCACCATCTGTCCCTGATGGTCCAGAAAACGACCGACGACATCGCCGACGGCACCCGCCGCCCTCAGGCTGTCCATCCCTATCCCGGCGGGCAGGCCCGTTCGCATCAGATAGCTGCGTTCCGATATGTCGCTGGCGGTCATGATCGCAATATCCAGACAGGACAGCTTGTCGAAATGCTCTTGAAAGATGGCCTGCGACAGAAAGGCGGCGCGATCGATCTGCGGGGCCAGAAAGACCGGCGCGGCCAGCAGCGAATAGCGCGCGCCCAACCTCCCCGCCAGCCCCGAGGCGATGCCGAAGGCGTTGAACGCCTCGCCCCGGCTGGTGCCGCCGATCATCGAGATGACCTCGATATCGGGCAAAGCCTGCGGTCTCAGCCGGTCAATGGCGCTTTGCAATGTCATGCCCCAGGACACGCCGATCCGTCGCCATTCGCCCGACAGCAGCCGCTCGGACATGAAGCTGGTCAGCGCCGCGCCGCAGGCGGTATGATAGTTGTAGTTTTCGGGATTGGCCGGTGCCACCACCGCCCGCGTCAGTCCGAAACGGTCCTGCAGTTCCTCTTGCAACTCGAACCGGGCCAGAAACGGCGAATCGATCTCGATCTTGACCATGCCGAGGGAACGGGCGCGCTGAATGGCCTGATTCACGCGCAGACGCGTGACGCCCATCGCATTGGCGATCTGCGCCTGGGTCATTCCGTTCACGAAATAATGCCAGCACACTTCGACAATGAAGGCATCGGCGTCAGGGGGACCATCATTCGGCATTCGGGCCTCTCACATCGCCTGCGGATCGTTGTCAACGGATTTTGGCGTCAGCCGCGCGTATTACAACTGTATAATTCTTCTTACATGTGAAAATTTCTCTTGCGTCCCCCTTGTTTTCTTTGCCAAGATAACGGCGTGGGCGCGGGAAAATCTCCGGGTGACAACAGGCTGCTGTTGTCCGCCGACGCCCGATCTGGGAGGAATATCAATGAACAAGGTTTTCATGCTTGGCGCGTCCGTCCTTGCCCTGTCCCTGACGGCGGGCGGTGCCTTGGCCCTTGACGAGGAATTCTACAAGCAGGCCGGTGCCGGTTTCCAAGGTGTGACGCTGCGCGGGGTGACGGAATCGACCCCCGCATCGAACTATGTCCGCAACGTCCTTGCCCCGAAATTCGAGGAAATGACCGGTATCCGCGTCGATATCGAAACGACGTCCTGGGATCAGATGTATGACAAGGCGATCAAGGACATGGAGGCGGGGACCGGCATCTATGACATGGTCTATATCGAACAGGATATCGTCTATGCCTATATGGCGCGGAATTTTCTGGTCGATATCACCGGCGCGCTGGCCGCCAAGCCGGAACTGAAGGCCCCGGATTACGACGAAGCCCGCCTGACCTCTTTCGCCAATTATTTCCGCGGTGCCAATGGCGAGCTGTTCGGTATGCCGATGGAGGCCTTTATCAAGACCTATGTCTACCGGACCGATCTGTTCAACGATCCTGAAATTCAGGCGGCGTTCAAGGAAAAGACCGGACATGATCTGGCCCCCGCCAAGACGCATGAGGAATATACCGAGATCGCGGAATTTTTCACGCAATGGGGTAAGGATCACAAGATGGATCTGTGGGGCACGACCGCACAGGCCCATACCGGGCATCCTGCCTCGTGGTATGAATATGTCGAATCTGTCGCGCCGACCTTTGGTGTTTATAACTGGGGCATCGACGCCGGTAACAACTATGCCGCATCGGTGGAAAATGGCGGACGCATGAACTCGCCCGAGGCGAAAGAGGCGCTGAAATGGTGGCTGCACCTGCGCGACATCGCCCCGCCCGAATCGGTTCAGTCCACCTGGTCCGAGGTTGCGACGACCATGGCCGCAGGCCGCGCCGCGCAGGGGCTGGTCTATGGCGAGAATGTCGCCTGGATTGCATCCGATCCCAACCAGTCGCGTGTCGTGGGCAATATCTCGGTTGCGCTGCCGCCCCTGTCGGATGGCGTTCTGGCCCAGGCCGAGGCAGGCGAGGGGTATATCGGCTATTACGATGGCGGTGCGTTCGGGCTGCCGGTGACGTCGAAAAATCAGGATGCCGCGCTGCTGTTCCTGGAATTTCTGGCCGAAGAGGATGTTCAGCCGGAATGGACGCTGGCCGGATCGCGCGTGACCACCACCGCGACCTATGATAACCCCGAGGTTCAGGCGCTGAACGACAAGCTGGGCAATTACTTTGGCATGCTGCGCGACGACGGCAAGCTGTTTGGCGGCGCGCCCGCCTATCCGTTCCATGCCCAGATCCGCGAGGCCGTGGCCCCGATCTTTTACGAGATCCTGACGGGTACGATTGATCCCGATGCCGGTCTGGACCAGATGGCTGCCAAGGCCGAACAGGAACTGACCGACCTGGGCTATCGCAAATAGGCGATCCCCCGACCGCCGCAGCATGACTGCGGCGGCCTTTCCGATCAGCGCGGCGGGTGAAAATACCTGCTCATGTTCACTGGAAAAAGCCGATGCATTCGAAATTCCTTGGCTGGGCCCTGCTGGCCCCGACGATGCTGATCCTGATCATGTTCGGTGTCGCCCCCTTCTTCTATGTCATCTTCGTGTCGTTCCATCAGTGGAACCCGTTCGGAGCCAACCCGGACATGGTGTTCAACTGGGCCGAGAACTATCGCCGGATCGTCTTTGACGCGCAGTTTCTGGCCTCGCTGGGGGTCACGGCGGCGTTTGTCTTTTTCGCGGTCGTGTCGGAACTGATCATCGGCTATTTTCTGGCGCAGGCCTTCATGCGCGATTTTCCAGGCAAGGCGTTTTTCCGCACCATCCACACCCTGCCCCTGATCATGGCTCCGATCATTGTCGGGTCCGTGTGGAAGCTGATGACAACCCCGTCCATCGGCATCATCCCGAATATCCTGTCAAGCTGGTTCGGCTATGACCTGAATATCGGCCAAAGCGCCATTCAGGCCTTTGTCACCACGGTCGTGATGGATATCTGGCACTGGACCCCGCTGGTCACGCTGACGTTGATCGCGGCACTGGTGTCGTTGCCGCCCGATCCGTTCGAACAGGCCCAGATCGACGGCGCGAACAAGCGCCAGATCTTCTGGCACATCACCCTGCCGATGATCCGCCCGGCGATTCTGGCGACGGTATTCATCCGCATGATGGACGCGCTGCGCACCGTGGACGAAGTGCTGATGCTGACGGGCGGAGGGCCGGGTTCGGCGACGCGCTATGTCGGCGTGCATATCTTCAAAGAGGTCTTTCCACGTACGAATTATGGCTATGGCTCTGCCGTGTCGGTGATCGTGCTGTACCTGACCATCGTGGTCTGCTGGCTGATGTATGTCGGCCTGATCGCGCCCCGCAACACCGGAAAGGACTGAGCCATGAAAAGACGAGGCAATCACCTGTGGTCGTGGCTGTTCTGGATCCTGATCAGCTTTCTGACGCTGTTTCCGATCTACTGGCTGTTCGTGATTTCGGTCAAACCCGCGATCGAGCTGTTCTCGACCCCCTCGGTCTGGCTGAGTGACGTTTACTGGAAAAACTATGCCGATGTGTTGAACGACCGTACCTTGCGTGGGTATATGGTCAACTCGCTGATCATTTCCTCGGGGAATGCGCTGCTGTGTACGGCGCTGGGTTTTCTGGCCTGCTATGCGCTGTCGCGCTTTGATCTGGGCGGTAAGGAAAGCATCTTCTTCTGGACCATCACCAACCGCATGGCCCCGCCCGCCGTGTTCCTGCTGCCGCTGTTCCTGCTGATGACGCAGGTTTACCGGATCGGGGATTTCGCGCTGGCCGATACCCGGATCGGGATGATCCTGATCTATTGCACCTTCAACCTGCCCTTCGCGATCTGGACCCTGCGCCCGACGCTGGACGGCATTCCGAAGGAACTGGACGAGGCCGCCTATGTCGATGGCGCAAGCCCGTGGAAGGTCATCACCGAGGTGGTCTTTCCGCTGGCCCGGCCCGGCCTTGCCGTCACGCTGATCCTGACCTGGGTATTCGCCTGGAACGAATACCTGCTGGCGGCCACACTGACCAATTTCAACGCCCGGACCCTGACCACGGGCCTTTCGGAATATGTCACCACGACCGGCACCAACTGGGGCATCATGGCGGCGATTTCGGTCTTTACGCTGATCCCGGCACTGATCGTCTTCAGCCTGGTGCAGCGCCATATCGTCGCCGGGCTGACCTTTGGCGCTGTGAAAGGATAGACCATGAACAACGAACGCAAGGGCTTTTTGCCCATCCAGACAAACTGGTTCGACCGCCTGTTCATCAGCCTCGTGCTATGGGTCGCTTTGTCGCTGCTGTGGCTGCGGTTTCTGGAACCCGTCGGCCTGTCGATCTGGATCAGCGTGGCGATCTCGGTCGCGCTGGCCGTCATCATCATCCGCAGGGGGTAGGCCATGGAAGCCCTTGTCCTTGAAAGAAAAGACGAACTGTCGCTGCGCGACTTCCCCGCCATCGACCGCGAGGAAGAGGTTCTTGGCCCGCTGGACGTACGCATCCGGCTGCATACGGTCGGGATCTGCGGCTCGGACGTGCATTACTATACGCATGGCCGGATCGGTCCCTTTGTCGTCAACGCACCGATGATCCTGGGGCACGAGGCATCGGGAACCGTGACCGAGACTGGCAGCGGCGTCACCACGCTGAAACCCGGCGACCGCGTCTGCATGGAGCCGGGCATCCCCGACCCCAACAGCAAGGCCGCGCGGATGGGGATGTATAATATCGACCCCGCCGTGCGTTTCTGGGCGACGCCGCCGGTGCATGGCATCCTGCGCCCGACCTGCGTTCACCCCGAGGCGTTTACCTTCAAACTGCCCGACAACGTGTCCTTTGCCGAGGCCGCGATGGTCGAACCCCTTGCCGTCGGCATCCATGCCGCGACCAAGGCACGGATCAAACCGGGCGACAATGCCGTGGTGATGGGCGCGGGGCCGATCGGCCTTGTGACGGCGCTGTCGGCGCTGGCGGGGGGCTGCGCGCGGGTTTTTGTCACCGACATCGCCCAGCCCAAGCTGGATATCGCCGCCAGCCTGTCATCCGCGATCACCCCGGTAAATGTCGCCCACGAGGATCTGACCGCGCATGTCCTGCGCGAAACCGATGGCTGGGGCGCCGAGGTGCTGTTCGAGGCGACGGGCTCGCCCAAGGCGGCGGCGGGGGTGTTCCAGCCCCTCGCGCCGGGCGGCTGCGTGGTGATGATCGGTGGCCAACCCGATCCGGTCCTGTATGACGCGGGGGCGGCCATGGTCCGCGAGGCACGGGTCGAGAATATCTTTCGCTATGCGCATGCCTTCCCGCGCTGCGTCAACATGATCGCGTCCGGGGCGATAGATGTGAAGCCTCTGATCACCCGGACATTCGATTTCAAGGACAGCGTGCGCGCGTTCGAAACCGCTGCATCCGCGCCTGCGGGCGACGTCAAGATGCAGATCGAATTGCCGCAATAGGGAGACGCGATCATGGCCAATGTAAAGATCGACAATGTGATGAAACGATATGGCACGGTGCAGGTGATGCACGGCGTCAGCGTCGATATCGAGGATGGCGAATTCGTGGTGCTGGTTGGCCCTTCGGGCTGTGGCAAGTCCACACTTTTGCGGATGCTTGCCGGGCTTGAGGAAATCAGCGACGGAACCATTTCCATCGGCGACAGGGTGGTGAACGACGTGCCGCCCAAGGAACGCGACATCTCGATGGTGTTTCAGTCCTATGCGCTTTACCCGCACAAGACGGTGGCGGAAAATATCGGCTTTCCGCTGAAGATGGCCAAACGCCCCAAACCCGAGATCGACGAAAAGGTCCGGCAGGCAGCCTCGATCCTGGATCTTGCGCATCTGCTGGACCGTTACCCCAAGCAATTGTCAGGCGGTCAGCGTCAGCGGGTGGCCATGGGCCGCGCCATCGTGCGCAATCCGCAGGTGTTCCTGTTCGACGAGCCGCTGTCGAATCTTGACGCCAAGCTGCGGGTGACGATGCGGGTCGAGATCAAGGAACTGCATCAACGGCTTAAGACCACCATCGTCTATGTGACCCATGACCAGATCGAGGCGATGACCATGGCCGACAAGATCGTGGTCATGCGCGACGGGCGCGTGGAACAGATCGGCGCGCCGCTGGATCTGTATGACCGGCCCGAAAGCGTGTTCGTGGCGGGGTTCATCGGATCTCCGTCGATGAATTTCCTGCATGGCCGGATCGCGACCCATGAGGGCCAGCGCGCCTTTGTGACCGATGGCGGCCTGCCCTTGCCGCTGCCGCCGACCGATTTGCCCGATGGCCATAAGGTGACATACGGCATCCGGCCCGAACATATCACCATTGCCGATGACGGCGTGCCGGTCAGCGTCGTCGTGACCGAACCGACAGGATCGGAAACGCAGGTCTTTGCCCGTGTGGACAAGGATCTGATCGACGCCGTGGTCAAGGACCGCATCCATGCGCGGCCCGGCCAGAAGGTCGGTTTTGCCATAGATCCGGCCAATGTCCACCTGTTCGACCGGCAATCCGAACGCCGGCTGTGACGGACGCCGCATGACCCATATCCGCGCGGTGATCTTTGATCTCGACGGTTGCCTTGTCGATAGCGAGGCGATGTCGCTGGAAACGCTGGCCGATGAGATGCGGGCCGAGGGGGCCGGGGTATCGACCGACGATCTGCGCCGCCGTTATCTGGGCGTCTCGATGCAGGTCATCGGCGACCGGATGCGGGCAGCGACGGGCAGGCCGCCGCCAGCCGATTTCGCGGCACGGTTTGAAAACCGGCTGCTGGCACGCTATCCGGCAGAGTTGCGGCTGATCGACGGGGCCGCCGCTTTGCTGGAAGATCTGCATGGGCGCGGCATCGCCATGGCCATCGCCACCGGTGGGTCAATCCGCCGGATGACGACGACCCTGCGGGTCAGCGGACTTGACGCCCGCTTCACCGACCGCGCCTTCAGCGCCGATCAGGTCGCCCGAGGCAAGCCCGCGCCCGACCTGTTCCTGCTGGCTGCCGAAAAACTGGGCATTCCGCCCCATGCCTGCGCGGTGATGGAGGATTCACCGCATGGGATCGCCGGCGCGCGCGCCGCCGGGATGCGCGCGGTCGGTTTTGTCGGCGGCAGCCATCTGGCGGGCGCGCGCGACGATCACGCCGAACGGCTGCGCGATGCCGGGGCGGCGATGGTCCTTCACGAACTGTCAGGCATGCTGAACGCCCTTCTCTCCGGATCCGAAACCTCATGACGCCGCTTTCCAACGCCACGCTGCCCGACCTGCCGTCTTGGGTTCTGCGCCCCGCCTATGACCGCGCCACGCTGCGTCCCGGCATCGTGCATATCGGTCTGGGCAATTTCCACCGCGCCCACCAATCCTGGTATCTGCACCGGCTGATGCAGCAGGGGCTGGCGCATGACTGGGCGATCCTTGGCGCGGGCATACGCCCCTATGACGCTTCCATGCGCGAGCGGCTGGCAGCGCAGGATCATCTGACTACGCTGATCGAACTGTCGCCGGACGGGCGCGCGGCTGAAATTGTCGGTTCCATGATCGGCTATGTTGTCGTCGAGGATGGCAACGCCTCTTTGATCGCCGCCATGGCCGATCCGGCGATTCGCATCGTCGCGCTGACCGTGACCGAGGGCGGGTATTACCTGACCCCCGGCAAGGGGCTGGATACCGATCACCCCGACATCCGCCATGATGCCGAAAACCCCGACCGCCCGCGCACCGCCTTTGGCGCGATGGTCGCGGCGTTGGCGCGCAGGCGAGCGCAGGGGCTGGCCCCGTTCACGGCGCAAAGCTGCGACAACCTGCAAGGCAACGGCGCGATCCTGCGTCAGACGGTCACGGGCCTTGCCCGGCTGACCGATCCGGCGCTGGCCGACTGGATCGGGGCGAATGGTGCCTTCCCCAACTCGATGGTCGATTGCATCGTCCCTGCCACCGGCCCGGCCGAGCTGGAACTGGTCCGTGCCATCGGGATCGGCGACGCCGCCCCCGTCACCCACGAGAATTTCCGCCAATGGGTGATCGAGGACGATTTCTGCGCTGGCCGCCCTGACTGGGACCGCGCTGGCGCGATCTTTTCCGACCGGGTGCATGATTACGAACAGATGAAGATCCGCGTCCTGAATGGCGGGCATCAGATCGTCGCGAATGCGGGCGAGCTGCTGGGGCTTGCCACCATTGACGCGACGATGACCGACCCGCAGATCGCCCCGCTGTTCCGCCGGGTGGAACAGACCGAGATCCTGCCCCATGTCCATGCCGTGCCGGAATATTCCCCTGCCGCCTATCTGGACCTGATCGAACGACGCTTTGCCAACCCTGCCATCCGCGACACGACCCGCCGCGTGGCCTTTGACGGCTCCAGCCGCCATACGGGCTTTGTTCTGCCCTCGCTTCGCGATGGTCTGGCGGCGGGGGCCGCGGTCCGGGGGCTGGCGCTGACCGAGGCTCTGTGGGCGCGGTACTGCACCGGCCGGCGCGAGGATGGAACGGTGATCCAGCCGAACGACCCCCTGTGGCCCGAGCTGCACACCCGCGCATTGCGGGCACAGGCGCAGCCGCGCGACTGGCTGGTTCCGGCGATCTATGGCGATCTGGCCGGGGCGGCGGATTTCGCCGATCCATTTGACGACTGGCTGCGGCTGATCCACAAAGACGGGGTAAGGGCGGCGCTGGACCGCTTTCTGGCGGGATGACGTCATGAGCTTTCTTGGAATTGATCTTGGCACATCGGGGCTGCGCGCCCTGCTGGTGGATGCCGACGGCACCCCTATCGGCGCGACCGAACGGCACTATGATGTCAGCCATCCGAAATCCGGCTGGTCCGAACAGAACCCCGCCGACTGGATCGCTGCCTTGCAGGGGGCCATTGCCGAATTGCGCGACGGGCATCCGGCATTTTCGGCGCTCAGCGGAATCGGCGTGGCAGGCCATATGCATGGCGCGACCCTGCTGGACCGCGACGACCGGGTGATCCGGCCCTGTATCCTGTGGAACGACACCCGCAGCCATGCCGAGGCCGCGCGCCTTGACGCCCTGCCCGATTTCCGCGCGCTGTCGGGCAATATCGTCTTTCCCGGCTTTACCGCGCCGAAACTGGAATGGGTTCGGGCGCATGAACCCGAACACCACGCCCGTACGGCCCGCGTGCTGCTGCCCGCCGCATGGCTGAACCTGTGGCTGACCGGGGAACATGTCGGCGACATGTCCGACAGCGCCGGCACCGCCTGGCTGGATACCGGGCGGCGCGACTGGTCCGATATGCTGCTGAAAGCCGGGCATATGCGCCGTGACCAGATGCCGCGGCTGGTCGAGGGATCGCAGGCCGCAGGCCGGTTGCGCCCCGAACTGCTGCGCGAATGGGGGCTTGCCGGGCCGGTCACGGTGGCGGGTGGCGCGGGCGATAATGCCGCCGCCGCCTGCGGTATCGGAGCCATGGCCGAGGGGCAGGGTTTCGTCTCGCTTGGCACATCGGGCGTGCTGCTGGCGGCGCGCGACGGCTATCGCCCCGCGCCTGAAACCGCGCTGCATACCTTTTGCCACGCGGTGCCGGGCAAATGGTATCAGATGGGGGTGATGCTGTCGGCCACCGACAGCCTGAACTGGTTGTCCAGAATAGCGGGGGCCAGCCCCGCCGGGCTGACCGGCAGCCTTGGTCCCGACCTGCAAACGCCGGGACCGGTCCGCTTTCTGCCCTATCTGTCGGGCGAAAGAACGCCGCATAACGACCCGGTGATCCGGGGCAGCTTTACCGGCCTCGGCTCGGACACGACGCGCGACGACATGACCCGCGCCGTGCTGGAGGGCGTGGCCTTTGGCCTGCGCGACAGCCACAAGGCGCTAAAGGCCACCGGCGCGCGGATCGACCGGCTGCTGGCCATCGGCGGCGGTGCGCGGTCGCGTTACTGGTTGCAGGTCATCGCAACCGCGCTGGACGTGACGCTGACCCTGCCCGAGGCAGGCGAATTTGGTGCAGCCCTGGGCGCGGCGCGTCTGGGGATGGTCGCGGCGGGCGTCGGCAGCATCGAACAGGTGATGACCGCCCCTGCGATCACCGCCGAGGTGACGCCGCAGGCCGCCCTGCGCGACGCCTTTGATCAGGGTTATGCCACCTTTCGCACAGCCTATCCGGCAATTCGCGCCATCCAGTGACCGGGTCCGTTCAGCGCGCCAGAAACCGCTCGAATGCCGCCAGAGTCCGGCCCGAGACGTGATGTTCGATCCCTTCGGCATCCTGTTCGGCGGTCTCGGGCGGGACGCCAAGGGCGATCAGCAGGCTGACCACGGTGCGGTGGCGGGCGCGGACCCGATCGGCCAGCGCCGCCCCCGTCTCGGTCAGGAACACCCCGCGATAGGGGCGCGAGGTCGCCAGCCCCTCGCGTTTCAACCGCGCGACGGCCTTGGTCGCGGTGGGCTGCGCCACGCCCATGCGCAGCGCGATCTCGGCCACGCGCGCCTCTCCGGTCTGGAAAATCAGGTCGCCGATCATCTCGACATAATCTTCCAGCAGAGCGGATGACTGCTTTTCGCGCGCGCGCGCAAAGCGTCGGGCCTGCTGCGGGGTCGGATCGTCGGGTCCGGGCAAATGGCTGTTCCTCTGCGCTTGTCCACCGGGATGGGATCATAGCCAGAATGACAACCCGCCACCAGCCGTAAGAGCGTGGCATGGCCTATTGCATATAGTATAGCCATGGCTAAAAATGCCGCGATACAGAAAGGCAAGCCCGATGACCACCCTGTCAGACCGCACCCGATCCGAGATCTCGCTGGCCCTTGCCGGTCAGGGGCGCGGGTTGCGCAACCGGCTGCTGTTTGCGGGGCCGGCGATCATCGCCTCGATCGCCTATATGGATCCCGGCAATTACGCGACCAATATTCAGGCGGGCGCAGGCTATGGCTATCAATTGCTGTGGGTCGTGCTGATGGCCAATCTGATCGCGATGCTGTTTCAGGCGCTGTCGGCACGGTTGGGCATCGTTACCGGGCGCAACCTTGCCGAACTGTCGCGCGATCACCTGCCGCGCCCGCTGGTCCGGGTGATGTGGGTGATCAGCGAAATCGCGGCCATGGCCACCGATCTGGCCGAGTTTCTGGGCGGCGCCATAGGCCTGTCTCTGCTGTTCGGTCTGCCGCTGATCGCGGGCATGGGCGTCACCGCGATCATCACCTATGCGATCCTGATGGTCGAGGGCCGGGGCTTTCGCCCGATCGAGATGATCATCGGCGCTATGGTCGGGGTAATCGGCCTGTGCTATCTGGCCGAGATCCTGATCGCGCCCGTCGATTGGGCAGCAACTGCGCAGGGGCTGACGACCCCTGCCCTGCCCGACAGCGCGGCGCTGACCATCGCCGTAGGCATCATCGGAGCAACCGTCATGCCCCATGCGATCTTTCTGCATTCGGGGCTGATGCAGGCCCGTGCCGATTATTCCGGCCCGGATCAGCGGCGGCGGATGTTGCGCTTTTCCAATATCGAGGTGGTTCTGGCGCTGGCCATTGCCGGAATGGTCAACATGGCCATGGTGATGATGGCCGCAAGCGCCTTTCATCAGGGCCATTCCCATGTCGCGGAAATCGAAACTGCCTATCACACCCTGACCCCGTTGCTGGGTGGCGCGGCGGCAGCGATCTTTCTGACCTCGCTGATCGCCTCGGGGGTGTCCAGTTCGGTCGTGGGGACGATGGCCGGGCAGATGATCATGCAGGGCTTTCTGCGCCGCCGGGTGCCGATCTGGCTGCGGCGGCTGGTGACGATGCTGCCCGCATTCGCCGTGGTCGCCGCAGGGGTGGACGCGACCCGCGCGCTGGTTCTCAGCCAGGTGGTGCTGTCCATCGCCCTGCCCGTGCCGATGCTGGCGCTGCTGCATTTCGTGGCACGCCGCGACCTCATGGGCGAATTTACCGTCGGCCCGGTCCTGCGCCTTCTGGCCATTCTGGGGGCCGCACTGGTTCTGTCGCTGAACGCGATCCTGCTGGCCGACGGCTTTGGCCTTGGTCTGCCATTCCTTGAGGGATGAGGGGCCCTTGAGGGATGAGGGGCCGGGCTCAGATCAGCCCGGCATGTTCCAGCGCGGCGTCGATGCGGCGTTTCGTGGCGTCGGTCAGGGGAACCAGAGGCAGGCGCACGCGATCATTGCACAGGTCAAGCCGCGACATGGCATATTTCGCGCCGACCAGTCCCGGCTCGATGAAGATCGCTTCGTGCAGCGGCATCAGCCGGTCTTGCAAGGCCAGCGCAGCGGCGAAATCACCGCGCAGCGTGGCCTCCTGGAATTGCGCGCAAAGCCGGGGCGCGACATTCGCGGTCACGCTGATGCAACCCACGCCGCCATGTGCGTTGAACCCAAGCGCGGTTGCATCCTCGCCCGAAAGCTGGATGAAATCCGTACCGCAGGCGATGCGCTGCTGGCTGACGCGTTCCAGCTTGCCGGTGGCGTCCTTGACACCGGCGATGCCGGGCAGCTTGGCCAACTGGCCCATCGTATCCGGAAGCATGTCGATGACCGAGCGGCCGGGGATGTTGTAGATGATGACCGGCAGGTCCACGGCCTCGGTCAGCGCGGTGTAATGCGCGATCAGCCCGGCCTGCGTGGGCTTGTTGTAATAGGGCGTGACGACCAGCGCGGCGCTTGCCCCCACCCCGGCGGCGTGGCGCATCAGGGCGATGGCCTCGCGCGTTGAATTGGACCCGGCCCCGGCGATCACCGGCACCCGGCCCGCAGCAACGCGCACAACCTCTTCGACCACCTGCCGGTGTTCGTCATGGGTCAGTGTCGGGCTTTCGCCGGTCGTACCCACCGGCACGATTCCATGGCTGCCCTGTTCGATCTGCCAATCGACCAGCTTTTTCAGCGTGTCCAGATCCAGTTCGCCGTTCTCGGTGAACGGCGTGACGAGGGCTGGCATCGACCCTTTGAACATGACACGCTCCTGTTTGGTTCTGTTGAAAGTCGCGCGACCCTATATCCGGGCGCGGGTCTTGCCAAGGTTGTGAATTGCGCTTTGGCGGAATGACACAGAGACAGGGGGAGTGATGCGACATCTGCGCGACATAGCGGCCATTGCCGCGATCCTGACCCTGCCCCTCGCCCCGCCGCTGCGCGCCGAGGATGCGGGGGCGATGGCTCTGGCCCTGTCGGCGGCGGATGTCAGGGACTGGGCCACGGCGCGGGCCGCCGCCGACCTGTCAGGGCCGATGGCGATGGCACTGGTCGATTGGCAGGCCCTGCGCGCGGGCCGGGGCGGATTTGGCGATTATCTGGATTTCATCCGCGCCCATCCTGACTGGCCGGGGCTGGAATTGCTGCGCCAGCGCGGCGATGCGACCCTGCGGCCCGACCTGTCCGCCCGCAACATCCGCGACTGGCTGGGCGACCGGCTGCCCGACACCCTGACCGCCGAGACGGCCTTTCTGACCACGCTGGATGCCGATGCCGCAAAAGCCGAGCGGGCGCGGTTCTGGACCGGCACCCCGCTGGAGGCTGCGGACGAGGCCGCATTTCTGGCGCTATATCGCGACGAACTGACGCCGCTTCTGACCACGCGCGCCACGCGGATGCTGGATTTGCAGGACTGGGCGCAGGCCGAACGCCTTCTGCCGTCCCTGCCCGAGGCCGACCGCCCGCTGATCGCCGCGCGCGTGGCGGTACAGGCACGGCGCGGCGGGGTCGATGACCTGATACTGGCACTGCCACCGGGGCCGCGCGCCGATCCCGGTCTGGCGGTGGACCGCTTCCTGTGGCGGGTCCGGGCCAAACAGCACGAGGGCGCGCGGGCGCTGATGCTGGAGGTCTCGACCAGCGCCGAAGCGCTGCGCGTGCCCGATCTGTGGGCGCAGATGCGGGTGGACTATGCGCGGCAGGCCATGCGACAGCGCGACTGGCTGCTGGCCGGGCGGCTGGCGGCGAACCATTTCCTGACCCCTGACAACCGCCATTACGCCGATCTGGAATGGCTGGCGGGCTTTGCGGCGCTGCATGCCGGCGCGCCGGATCGCGCGCTGGAACATTTCCGCCATCTGGAAACTGTGGTCGGCAGCGCCATCAGCACCTCGCGGGCACTGTACTGGCAGGGCCGCGCGCACGAGGCGCTTGGCGATATGGCGGCGGCGCGGGATGCCTATACCCGTGCGGCGGCGCAGCCCGGCGTCTATTACGGCCAGCTTGCCGCCGAAAAAATCCATGCCGTGATGCCCGCCGCCTATGCCGTGCCGGGACAGGCCGTCCAGACCCTGCCCGACTGGCGCGGCAGCGCGCTGCGCCGCAACGGTGTCTTTCAGGCCGGGATGTGGCTGCTGGCAACGGGGCGGGTGGACGAGGCTCAGCGGTTCTTTCTGCACCTGTCGGAAACCGCCGCCCCCGAGGACATCGCCCGCATGGCCCGGCTGATGATCGAGGCCCGGACACCCTGGCACGGGCTGCGGCTGTCGAAACGCGCGGCCTCGCAGGGGGTGATCTTTCCCGCCGCACATTTCCCGCTGACCGGGTTGGAAAAGGCCGATCTGGGCCTGCCGCCGGAACTGGTGCTGTCCATCGCGCGGCAGGAATCGGAATTCAACCACACCGTCTCCAGCCACGCCGGGGCCAAGGGGCTGATGCAACTGATGCCCGCCACGGCGCAACAGATGGCGCGGCAGCGGAGCGAGCCCTATCAGCTTTCGCGATTGACGACCGATCCGGATTACAATGCACGCTTGGGCGCGGCCTATCTGGCGGGCTTGCGCGACCGGTTCGGGGCGTCAACGGCGCTGATAGCCTCGGGCTATAATGCCGGGCCGGGGCGGCCCGCGCGCTGGCTGACCGAGTTTGGCGATCTGCGACGGAATTTCGACCCGGTGGACTGGGTCGAACTGATCCCCTTCGACGAGACGCGGAACTATGTCATGCGCGTGACCGAGGCGATGCCCATCTATCGCGCCCGCATCCGCGGCAAGCCCGCGCCCATCCTGCCCACATGGGATCTGACCGGAGGCGGGCTGATGCCACCGCCGCCGCTGCGGCTGACGCTGGCTGTGTCGAAACGGCCCGTGCCGAAACGCTTTATCGGCCCGCCGCTGCCCGAAGGCTGGGTCAGCCCCCGCTGATCCGGTCCGATGCCGCGCTGCGTTGCGTTGCGCTGCCGCGCATGATGCAATGGTGTCAGGCATCGAGGCCACAAGCGCAATACCCGCGCAAGACGCCCGGACCCTGCACGCAAGGGGCCGCACCGGTAGGGGCCGCACCGGTCGGGCACACCCCCTGCATCGCGGCCGCGCGCCACGGGGATTATCTGTCTGACGTCACCGCCGGATGTTTTGCGTCCCGCGATGGCCGGGGGAGCTGTGCGCCCCCCGGACCCCCTGCAAAAGCCTGCGGCGGACCGCGAGTATAGCTGAGGGAAGCCAATTTGATCATCAAACTGGCGCAGCATCAGCTATACCAGCCCGTGCGCAGCATCTTCGCCAGAGCCCGGGCATCAGCAACAACCTTTCAAGTCATGCATGGGGATTCAGATACCATCCGCGCGGTCCATCAGCCGCCGGATCCAGCGCCCTGCGGCCCATGCTGCGGGCATGGCGACCGGCAGGGCCGCGATCAGCGCCTGAAGGGGGGAAAGCGCGGGCAGACCTGTCCAGCCCGTCAGCAACGACAGCATGAACAGGTTGATCCAGACCGCCGCGACCGCCGCCGGATACAGCAGAAGTTCCAGCTTGCGGACCGGCCAGCGATGATCAGTGGCTGGTTCCGTCCTCGAAGGTGATCTTGTTCCAGACATTGTATTTCCCCGAGGGTTTGCGCATCGGCAGGCGTTTCACTTCGGCCAGCGTTTTCGCGTCATAGATCACGACCGCGCCGTCATCCTCCCACAGGGATACAAGGACATGGCTGCCGTTGCGGGTAAATTCGGCATGGGCGAATGTCTTGCCAGGAAAAGGTGCGAGGGTTTTCACGATCTTCAGCGTATTCTTGTCGATCACATGCATCTGGTCCTTGTGCGGGCCAAAGAACACATCGGCCCAGAGATAGGGGCTGTTCGCATGGCTGCGCAGGAAAAAGCCCGGCCCGCCCGTGTCGATCTGCGCGATCAGGGTCCAGTCGCGCATGTCGATGACCGACAACACCCCCTCGCCCAGATGCGGGGTGGCCATGACCCGGTGCCCGTCGCGTTCCCAGGTGATGCCCGATCCCAGATGCGGCATGCCCGGCAGCGGCAGTTTGGCGATCTGATGGCCATCGTCCAGGGCAACGACCACGCCCTTGTCGCCTTCGCGGCTGGCCCCGATCAACTGCGCATAGTCCGACGTGAAGAAGAAATCGTCCAGCGGTTCGGCAATCGGGATGCGGCGGACCGACAGGTCGCCGGCCGCGATCTCCCATATCTCGGGGGCGTCTTTCAGGGCCAGAATGAAACTGGCGCGCTGCGGGGCCTGATAGACGGCGCTGACCCGGCTGGGCTTGCCGTCGGGCGCGACCGGAATCACCTTGACCGGGTTCAGCCCCGCATCCAGCACGGTCAGGCTTTCGGGCAGGTAATTCGCCACCGCGATCCGCTGCCCGTCCGGGCTGATCGCAATATTGCGGCTGTTCAGGGCGGCGCGAACGCGGCCAACCTCGGTCCGGGACCAGATGTCGTATTTCTGCTCCCAGCCATCGCGCGACATGATAAAGACGAACCGCCCGTCTGGGCTGAATTTCGGGCCGCCATGCACGGCAAAGGGCGTGGCAAAGCGGTCCAGCACCTCG